>JBLIEY010000042.1:0-18420 GCA_047633475.1 Sulfurimonas sp. | reverse complement strand
TTTCAAAGGCTGCATCATATAGTTTAACTTCATCACCACGTTCTTGATCTAGTGTTTCATGTAAATCATAAGTGTGTTGATGCATATCCATAAAACGCATTACAGTTAAAAAAATCATATATGCGATTGGATATAAAATCAAAATCTTTGGTGAGATAGAAGCTAAAAATGTAAAGAATGTTATTCGTAATACTAAAACAATAATAATACGAGAACGTAGATGCTTTCTACTTTGTTTAATAAAAGGCAAGATAATTACTAATGCATGCATCATAATCTCTAAAGCAGGTATATAAAACCATTCTAGGGTTTCAATAAATCTTAATGTTTTTGGATAAGCTTGCAACCCTGCACGAAAATCAAAAGAAACAATGTCAGCTCTATCAATATGATGCCGAACATGTTTGTTTTGAACAGCTTTATAATCACTATAGGAAGAACCTGTCATCCACAATAAAAGCTCACCAAAAAGTTGGTTATGATGACTACTTTTAAATAATGAACTATGCGCACATTCATGTATAAAATAAGCAGATATAACCATAGAATGAGCTAAAAAAATTACACCCAACGCATTTATCCATAATACTTCAGAAACTAAAGCCACAAAGCCTAAAATATATGTTGAAAACATATATATCCATGCTAAAGAATTAGGGAATAGTGCATCATCAAATCGAAAAAACTTTGTGGATGTTTTCATAATCTTAGTCCTTCCAAACTATCATTTGAATTGGAGTTGGATTAAAAGCATTACAAGGATTATTTAATTGTGGGCAGTTTGAAACAAGAACTAAAGTATCCATTTCAGCTTTCATATCTACATACGCACCTGGCTTTGAGATGCCATCAACTATTATTAGATGACCATTCTCTTCAATTGGAACGTTCATAAAGAAGTTAATGTTATTAGTAAGATCTCTAGGATTCATCTCTAACTCACCAATTTCATACAAATAATTATCACGACAACTATGCATATATTTTCTATCGTGAGCATATCTAACAGTATTGCTCTCAGCACTACAGTGACCACCTAAAGTGTCGTGATTTCCACAAGTATCATCTGTTATTTCCATCATAACATTATCATCAGTTGATAAAAGTTTAGTCCCTGTACTTACAAAGATGCTACCTTGTTCTCTCATAGTATCATTAGCAGAATATCTCTCTTCGTGATCATTTGCATTATAAAAAAGAGTATCAACAGCTTGACATCCTTCTAAATCAATTATACGCAATGTTTGACCTTTTTTTACTACATGGCTCCACGGTACACCAGCTTGAACTTTTTCGTTATATATTGCTTTATTTACATCTTTACTCATTTTTATCTCCTTACGCAAAATATCGTGCATTATTTGTAAAAGCACGTTGTGATTGTTCTGTGAAATTTTTACAAAAGTCATCTTCGCCAACTGGGTCTGTTTTACAAAGAGTTAATTGCACATCACTTGGATTATATTCTCCACTCTCCATAACATGAGGTGTATTTGAAAGTATTAGTAGAACATTCATTTCAGCACGAAGTTCGATATAACTCTCTGCTTTAGCGCGTTTAGCTGAAAGCTCAAGTTTATTTCCATCTATAACATCAACTCTTCTAAAAAAGTTAATAGCTTGAATCATATCTCGTTTTCCCATACCGTATTTACCAAGTTCTACTAAGAAGTTTTCCCTGTCACTTTTGTAATAACGATTACGAATACTTTCAAAATCACCTTCACCAAAATTCTTTTTAATAATACGTGGATTACTTATTCCACTCATAGCATCAAACAACCCATCTGTTGTATCTTCTACAATAGAAAAAAGAACACGACCTTGTTCTGAGTAAAGTACTCTTCCTTTACAAAAATAAGCATTATGCTGAAGCTTGACAGTATCAGCCGAATTAAAACGCTCAGACGTATTATCTATATTATAAAACATAGCTGAGAGTGAGCCTAAGCCATCTTCTGTAGAGATGCGTATTTTGTCACCTCGATTAATAATCTTCGACCAGCGAGCACCGCCAGGAAGGACTTCATCTAATATAATATCTTCACTTTTAAGATTTTTATGTTTAGTTATCATTTTTGTTCCTTTTCTACATTTATTGTTTCACTAATTTCTTCATATACTTCTTTTTTTGTCTCACCTACTGGAATATCATAAGTAATACATGCGCCATAAGCATTGGGAGCTTGAGGATCATGACGTACTTTATCAAAAACTAAAAGACGTGTTCCAAGATAGAAGCTCTCATTCAAATCGTGAGTAACCATAACAACAGTTAAATTATTTTTACGCCATAAGTCTAAAATTAGGGTATGCATATCTGCACGAATACCTGGGTCCAAAGCTCCAAATGGTTCATCTAAAAGTAATATTCTTGGTTTGTTAACCAAAGATTGAGCAATAGAAAGACGTTGTTGCATACCTCCAGATAGTTCATCTGGATATTTATCTAAAGAACTAGAAAGTCCTACAGACTCAAGCATCTCAGTAGCTCTTTGTATTGCTTCTTGTTTTGCTTTACCAAATAACTTACCAAATATCTTTGAATCTTTTAACTCAATACTCAGCATTACATTACCTAAAACTGTTAAGTGTGGAAATACTGAGTACTTTTGAAATACTATACCTCTTTGTATACTTGGTTCTTTTGGAAAAGCTTTACCATCAAGTAAAAAAGTTCCTCTGGTAGGCTCTTCTTGTCCTAGTAGCATCTTTAAAAAAGTACTTTTACCACAACCTGAAGGTCCTACAAGCGTGCAGAATTCTCCTTCTTTTATAGTTAAGTTTATTTTTTCAAGGACTACATTATCTCCATACTCTTTCCAGAGATTTTTAATCGTAACTAAACTCATAAACCAGCCTTGTCATTTTTATACCATGGAAAAAGTTTATAAGTAAGCTTTTTAAGTGTAAAGTCAAAGAAAAATGCCAAAAATGTAATCCAAGCCACATAAGGTAAAATCACATCCATAGACATATAACGACGTACTAAAAATATGCGATAACCCAAACCTTCTGTTGCTGCAATAGCTTCAGCAGATATAAGGAATATCCATGCAGTTCCTAGTGTTAAACGCACAGAATCTAAAAGTCTAGGAAGAATCTGAGGTAAAATAACACGAGTAACAATAGTCCATGATGAAGCACCTAATGTTTGTGCTTTAATGAGTTGTTCTTCTGGTATTTCAGAGACTCTTTGTTGCATGTCTCTAATTATAAGTGGCGTTACTCCTATAACAATTAGGGCTACTTTAGCTAGTTCACCCATACCAAACACGATGAATAAAATAGGCAAAATAGCAATAGGTGGTACCATGGAAAATGCTGCCACAAATGGTGAAAAACCTGCACGTATAAAAGGAATAAATCCTAGTGCAATCCCAACAAATAATGCTATTACAGAACTTATTAATATGCCAATTCCAAGACGCTTAAGTGATGAAGTAGTATCTTCTATAAAAAGATTTTTACCGGTACGCTTACTTGGTGTAAATGCCATCCTATCTATGGCTTTTGAAAAGCTAGATAGGGATGGTAATAATTTGTCATTCGGATTTTCTGAAAGACGTATATCAGATGCTACGATGTAGAACATACCAACTATAAAGAACGGTAGTAGTCCTAGTAAAAGTGCCGTTGCTCTTGACGGTCGTAGGTTCATTAATCGTTTCATAGGGATACCTTACAGTTTCCCTTGAGCAGCCATGTTTATATATGTATCTATAAAACGAAGCTTGATGTTATTTTTATCACCAAAAATTTTACCATTTGGAAATTCCATACCAATAAATTCTGCGTTTGGAGCACCTTCACCAAGAAGACCATGTTCATACGAAAATTCACTAACTTTTTTCATTGTAGCAGGAAGATCATCACTTAAAGAAAATTTAACAGCTTCACTTGGATCATAGAACATTTTTGTTGAATCAAGTTGACTTTTATAACCAGCTAAATCAGTACCAGATGCTTCTGCCATAAAAGTTAAAGCTTCTTTATCACCTTTTTTCATTTGTGCCATAACTTCAAACCATGCACCAGTTAATGCTTTAGCTAGTTTAGGATTATCTTTTAATGTGTCAGTATTTATAACTAACATATCTATAATTTCACCAGGAATTTTACTTGAATCAAACACAAGATTTGCATCTTTCATTGACATAATTTCACTAAGCTGAGGATTCCATGGTGTTACGGCCGTAACTTCGCTTGAAGTATAAGCTGCAACCATATCAGCATCTGAAGTATTTACTACTTTTACATCACTTTCACTAAGATTAACACTCTCTAATCCACGTGCTAAAAGATAATGTGATACAGAAAGTTCCACAAGATTTACGTTTTGACCTTTTATATCTGTAAGTTTATTCTTACCTTTAAGAATGATTCCGTCGTTTCCATTTGAAAAGTCACCCATAATTACTGCTGTAGAGTCAACTCCACTTGCAGCAGGAATAGTTAGAGCGTCCATATTTGTCATCATACAACCATCAAATTTACCTAAAGTATATTGATTAATCGATTCTATGTAGTCATTTACTTGAACTAATTCTATTTCTATCCCATATTTTTTAGCCCATTTATCTACTATACCTTTTTGCTGAGCATAATCCCAAGGCATCCATCCAACGTAAATAGTCCATGATACTTCGAATTTATCTTTAACTTGCGCCATAAGTGAAGATGCGCCTAAAGTGATAACCAATGATGTGGCAACTAAGATTTTTGATGTAGATTTGAAGATGTCTTTCATGTGAGACTCCTGAATATGATGTTAAAACACGGCAAGAGGTTTTAAAATCTCCCGGGCTTTTATCCCTCCGTGTAACCTCATATTCAAGAGGTCGATAACTCTCGGACCAGTCACAGAATAATCTGTCGGAACCCTAGATATCATTTAATTAGTTGAGGCTTTAAAACCTCATGACATGTTTTATATATGTAATCATATACTACAATGAGCATATATGTATTTAATTATTGATTAAAATTTAATCAATAATTATTTTGAGAGTTTAAAATCTTCGTCAGCTTTTCTGTGCTCTAACTCAATATCAACTCTAAGTAAAATATTGTCAAGAGGATAAAGTTCTCTTGCTTCTTTTATATCTGCAATGGTTTTATTTAAATCGAGCGATTTAGAGTTAACATCTATTTTTGAAAATTTATTATGCAGTTTTTCAAGGGGCTGTAAATCTGGCTCTTTTATTTTTGCAAGCTCTATATCAATAGTATTATCATCCTCTGCTATATATAAAGAAGTCATAACTGTAAAACCTACAAAAATAATCATAAAAATAGCTATTTTCATATTAGCTAACTTGTATTACTACTTCTGCTATTTCTATAATATCACCAGAGACTATCTTCGCCCTTTTTCTAAGTTCTACTTCGCTATTTCTTTTAACATATCCATCAGCAATTAGAAGTTTTGCATGAGCACCACTATCTACTAAATCTAAAACTTTTAAAAGTTTATATAACTCTATGTAATCATCTTTTAATTCAAATTTCATCATTCACCTATCTTTAATTAATTAATGCAATCATAGCCAAATTTAATTTATATAAAGACTTATGTAATGTCCACAAGACAAAACAACAATCGATATGTAAAAGAGTTGTAGCTCAATTATTTCTATAAATGTTTTTATCATATTAGCATCCTTTATATTCTTTACTTATATACAAGATATATCGGCAATATTACAAAAAAATTTAAAAATTGTATTTATTGCATAATTTAAAAAAATATAAGATATAATACTTTCGATGAAAGATAAGGCTCGAGTTTATCTTTAGTGTGTTTTTGTGCTATGCTCAATTTTGACCCTAAAGACTCTCCAATTTTTGACTCCACTTCGCTCATGAAGTGATATTTTAATACAAGAGGTTTTGCAATGGCAGAATTACTAGACGGTTCAGTTAAATGGTTTAATGAAGAAAAAGGTTATGGATTTATTCAGCAAGATAATGGCGGACAAGATGTATTTGTACATTTTCGTCAAGTTAATCACAGTGGTGGTGGTCGTGTTTCTCTTGCTGAAGGGCAAAAAGTTACATACGAAGTAGGCGAAGGTCAAAAAGGCCCTCAAGCTGAGAACGTTACTCCACTTTAGTAACATTTTTGCAGGCTTTTAGCCTGCATTCACTAAACTCTTCGCTCATACACTTTTTTTACACTTTATTCACTAATAATCGTCTTACAAATTTAAGGGATTCAAAAATGAAAAAAAATCAAAATATTTTATCTTCAGTTCTACTAGTTTCATCTTTAACACTTACACTAACTATAACAACATCTTTAACAGCTAATACACAATTCAATGTAAATTCTATTTCAAATTCAATAGCAACAACTTTATATAATAAAGGTTTAGATGAGGACGTATCAAAAGAATTAGCAGAAAATGTTTTAAATATTGATGAGAATTTATTTGCATTGATGCTACATAATCTTCAACATGGTTATAACAACAAATTAAGTAAAACTGAAATTTTAAACTTTTTGTCTACGCAGGCACTTATGAAAAAGAGTATCCATCTTAATTCATACTCATATCTTGTTAATATGCTTTACCAAATAAAGAATAAAGCACTAGATAAAAATAATTTAAAATCCTTAGATGCTATAGCTACGAAGAACTCTATTTATCTCAAAGGCTAGTCTTAAAAAAGAAGCTACAAATACAATGAAATTTATTTCATTGTATTTAAAATATTTAAACATTCATTTGCTATTTCTAACTCTTCATTTGCTCTAACAATGATTACTTTAACTGGGCTATCTTCTTTAGAAATAAAAATATGACCTTCTTCGTTAAGCTCATCATCTAGTTCTATACCAAAAGGCATATCTTTTAAAATCTTTGATCGTATATAAGCAGAATTCTCACCAATACCTCCACTAAAGACAATAGCATCTATTCTTCCCAAAAGGGCCAAATAAGCACCTATATATTTTCTAATTCTTCTTGCCATCATATCTAAAGCGAGTCTAGTATCATCTGTGTCTTGCTCAACAATACTTCTTACATCATTCTCACCACATATACCAAGTAGTCCAGACTTCTTATTTAAAATATTATCAACTTCATCTACACTAAGGCCTAATTCTCTTTGCATATAAACAACTACAGCTGGATCTATATCTCCACATCTAGTTCCCATTATAAGTCCCTCTAAAGGGGTAAAGCCCATACTCGTATCAATACTTTTACCATTTTTTATAGCACATGTACTAGAACCATTTCCTAAATGTAAGGCTACAATATTTAAATCTTCAGGATTCATTTTTAAAACTTTTGAAGTTTGCTTTACAACATAAGAGTAAGAAGTACCATGAAAGCCATATTTTCTTATTTTATGTTTTTTATACATATCTTGATTTAGTGCATAAAGATATGCTTCTTGTGGCATACTTAAATGAAATGATGTATCAAAAACAGCAACTTGCATTACATTTGGTGCTAATTTTTTTGTAACAGCGATACCTTCTAGATGTGCTGGGTTATGTAGTGGAGCTAGAGGCTTTAAGTCTTCTATTTTTCTAATAACTTCATCATCAATAATAGTTGCTTTTTTAAACTCGTCACCACCATGAACTATTCTATGTCCAATCGCATTTAGAGATGAAAAATCTTTTAATATATTATTTTTAGACAAAAATGATATTATTTTTTCTAAACCTTCTTGATGGTTTTTAATAGGTATGATCTTTTTTTCTTTTTTTAAAGAAAATTCTATAGTCATAATAGAATGTGCTTCACCGATTTTTTCTATCGAAGCATGTGCTAGAGTAGCATTTGCTTTCATGTCCAAAAGTTGAAATTTTATGGATGAACTGCCTGAATTAATAACTGCTATTTTCATTATTTTTTACCACCTTTATTTTGTCCTGCTTGAATCGCAGTAATCGCTATAGTATTTACAATATCTGCAACTAAACATCCACGACTTAAATCATTAATTGGTTTATTAAGTCCTTGAAGAACTGGACCAATAGCTATAGCCCCACTTGAACGCTGAACTGCTTTATATGTATTATTACCTGTGTTTAAATCAGGGAATATTAAAACATTCGCTTCACCTGCTACTTTTGAGTTAGGTAATTTAGTCTTAGCAACGTCTTTATTCACCGCTGCATCGTATTGGATTGGACCTTCTACAAGTAAATCTGGATTTTTACTTTTAACTATCCTTGTAGCTTCTCTAACCTTATCTACTTCCGCTCCCGTACCACTTTCACCAGTTGAGTAAGAAAGCATTGCAACTTTTGGATTTATACCAAATGCTTCTGCTGTGAGAGCAGAAGAAAGTGCAATTTGAGCTAAAGTTTGAGCATCTGGATCTTGATTTACTGCACAATCACCATATACTAATACCTCTGTTTTTAAACACATAAAAAACACACTTGAAACTACAGAAATTCCAGGTTTTGTTTTTATGATTTGTAGTGCCGGCCGAATTGTCTCTCCAGTCGAGTGGATAGCTCCACTAACCATTCCATCTGCATAACCCAGGTGTACCATCATTGTTCCAAAATAGTTTACATGTCCCATGGCATCGTGTGCTGCTTCTTTTGTTAAACCCTTGGCTTTTCTTAATTCATAAAATTGCTCTGCAAATTCTTCTGTAAGTTCTGAGGTTTTATAGTCAATTATGCTTGCTTCACTTAGATCTAAGCCAAGTCTCATATATTTCTCTTTTAAGTCTTCTTCATTACCTAAGAGGATTATGTCTGCAACACCTCGTCGCAAAATAGTCTCAGCTGCCCTTAAAACTCGTTCATCCATACTTTCAGGCAATACTATACGTTTTTTATTTGTTCTAGCTAACTCAAAGAGTTTATATTGAAACATCATAGGAGTAACAACATTAGTTCTTGGTGTTGCGATTTGACGTTCAATAAGCTCCGTATCAACACTAGAATGAAAAAGTCCCAGTCCTAAAGCAATTTTTCTCTCACTAGTAACTCTAATTTTGGCGTCTACATTAGAAATATTTTTAGCCGTCATATAAGTATCTGTAGGTACCCAAAGAACTGGTATATTAAAATTATCAAGACCAAATATTAGCTTTTGAATATTCTCATGAGCACGCATATTAAATGGAAGAACTATTGCACTTATATTTGGATAGTTTTTAGAATATAATGCGCCAACTAATCCAAGCAAGATATCAGATCTATCAGCAGGAACAATTACTAAATCTCCTTCTTCTATATGCTCCAAGAAATGATCAAGTGATAAAGCGGCAACTTTAACTGCTTTAATAACTCTTGTATGGTCAGTTTCTCCGAGAATCATTGGTTTTGCGTCTAAGCTTTCTATAATATCTTGAACAGTTAAAAGATCTAACTCAGGTACTTCTTTGAAAAGATATGTATTTTTATTTGTCTTTTGAAGTTTTTTTTCTAATTCTTTGTGTTTGTCATCACTGAGTCTATTTATAAATGTAGCAAAACGAGAACATTCTTCCGAACGTAAATTTTCATTTTCCATTAGTAGCTCTTCATAAACCTCTGTTGCGGTTGAGTGTTTTGCATTAATAATATTTATTACAGGTGAACCAAAATTCTGAGCTATTTTAATGTTTAAATCATAGTTTATCGTTCTAGTTAAAAATGAACGTCTTACTCCTTCACAAAGAACAAAGTCATATTCATTTTCGAGTTTTTTAAACTTAGATATAAGTTGATTTATAAGTTCATCTAAACGATTAGATGCCAACATATTTTCAACATATTCTATATCAAAGCCGTAAGTGTCCTCATACTTCATATCGATGTTATATCTCTCAAGGATAAATGCAATATCCCCATCAATCTCATTTTTTGAAAAAATAATTGGCCTAAAAAAAGCAACACTATGAAGATTTCTTTTTAAAATCTCCATAATTCCCATTGAGACGAATAAAGTCCCTGCGCCCTTTTCTTGGGCAGATATGTAAAGTGATTTAATATTCATAGCTGAATCATAGTATAATATTTTTAAAAAAGGTTTAACAAATATGTTACCATCTACCCCAAAAGAGCTTATGAGAAGTAGGTACGATGCCTTTGTACGCAGTGATTGGAACTATTTAGCAGAGACTTCTATAAACCAAAGTATTGAAGATTTGAGTAATATGGTAACAACCCAATGGTTGAAATTAGAAGTTTTAGAAGCTTATGAAAATATAGTTGAATTTAAAGCATATTATAAAGAAGGTAATGAAATAAATGTTTTACATGAAAAAAGTACCTTTATTGAAGTGAATGGAATCTGGAAATACGTAGATGGGGAACTCTATAACACCAAAATACATAGAAACGAAAGCTGTCCATGTGGAAGCGCAAAGAAGTTTAAAAAATGTTGTGGCTAAAGAATTTTCAATAAAATGTAACTTTTCTTCTCAAAACCATGTTTTTCATAAAAAATATGTGCTCTTTCTTTTTTAAAACCTGAAGAAAGGACTACATTTTCGCACATGCAAGTTCTTGCGAAATCATCAAGGTAATCAAGCATCATTTTTCCATACCCTTTACTTCTATAAGGCTTATCCGTTACTAAGTCAAAAACATAAAGATGTCTCTTGTAGTAGAGGTTTGTTTGAACTGCCACCCCAGCATAAGTAATAAGTTTACCTTTATCCATAATACCAAACATCTTATAGTCCATATGTCTCATGTCATATATCAGATCTTCAAACTCTTTATATGTCAACTCAAGCCTAAGCTGTTTCAACACATCATAAGCCATATATAATTCTTTTAAATCTATTTCTCTTATTTGCATTGTGTATTTTACAGTTATTTCTTCTAATATGGTTACATAATGTATATAAATATTGCAAAAAAATATTATTGCTTCTTTATTAAATTTAAATAAAGAGTTATCACAGTATTATCACAAATTACTCAAAGGACAATACATGAATATAAAAAGCATTAAATTTAAAGTTATTGCATTAGTTGCAGTTTCATTACTAGTAATGACGATCAGTATTTTATCAATATCTATAACAAGAACTTCAAATTCTTTAGTTAAGAGTAATATGGCTCTCTTAGACGCAGTAAAAGAATCTAAAAAAGAACATATTTTAGACTTTTTCTCTTCGCTTGAGAACTTACTACTTTCTAGAACTGGTGATTCGAGTACAGTTCAGTCTCTTTGGGCTCTAGATGAAGGTTATCAAGAATTTGAAAGTATTGATGATCTCTCAGAAAAAGAGATTGATGCAGCACTCATTAAGTATTATGAAAATGAGTATTTAAACAAAATCAACTTTAATGTGAAGGGTGCAAAAGCTAAGAAATCTGCTAGAGATTACTTGCCTAAAACTCTAAATGGTAAGATAGCTCAATATATTTATATTATTGAGAACAAAAATCCTACTGGAGAAAAATATAAACTATTAATGAGTAAAACACATAAAGAAGAATACTCTAGCAACCATGTTCAGTTTCACCCAGTTTATAAACAAATACTTAAAAACTATGGTTTAGATGATATTTACTTAGTTAACTTTGATGGCGAAGTTATATATTCTATAAATAAAAAAGAAGATTATGGTACAAATTTAGTAAAAGGTCCTTATTCAGATTCTGGTTTAGCCAAAGCCTTTGTTAATGCTAAAAAGTTAAAAGAAGTTAAAGTTGTTTTTTCAGATTATCAACCTTATGAACCAAAGTATAATGAACCTGTAATCTTTTTGGCTATACCTCTCTTTTTTAGAGGCAGTTTTGAGGGAGCAATGATTTTACAACTTCCAAAGAGTAAAATTAACGATGTAATTAATTTTCATGGGAACTTTACGAAAGCAGGTTTAGGAAAAACTGGAAAATCTTCTCTCGTAGATTTAAATGGAATTATGAAAAACGACTGCCGTTTCATCGATAAAACAGTTGATCCGGAAGTTAAAGAAGCTAATACAACAGTCTCTATACTCAATATTAAATCAGATTCGCTAGATGCAATAAAAAAAGGGGAAAGTGGTTCTTGGATTATTGATGATTATAGAGGGGTTAAAGTACTAAGCTCTTATGCTCCAATCAAAATACTCGGAAAAGATTGGGGGATAATGGTAGAGATTGACGAATCGGAAGTATTAGAAAATGTAAATGAGACAAGAAATGTAATTCTTGGAATTTCTTTAATTATTTTTATTGCTTTATTGCTTATTAGTATTTATTCTGTTCAAAAAGTTATCATATCAAAACTAAAGGTACTTCAAGATGCTTCATACAACCTAGCTAAGGGTGAAGGCGATTTAACAAATAAAATTGAAGTTCCAAGAGGGGATGAAATATCTGAAGTTGCACTAAACATCAATGCTTTTATAGATAAGGTTAGAATAACAGTTTCACAAGCAAAAATTTCATCATCACATAATACAGAAATCTCACAAACTCTTTCAGATACTTCATCAAGGATGAAAGTAAAAGCTGCCAAAGAGAGTGAACTTGTAAATAATGTATCGACACAAGGAAAAGATCTTCATAATGTTCTTGACCTTTCAATAAAACAGGCAAAAAGCACAAAAGAAGATATTGACTCTGCAGGAAACATTTTAAAAGGTGCAAATAAACAAATAGAAAACTTGGCAAGTAATATACAAGAAAGAGCCAAAGACGAGTTGGAACTATCTCGTAAGCTAGAACAACTAAGTACAGATGCGACTCAAGTCAAAGAAGTACTTGTAGTTATATCAGACATCGCTGATCAAACAAATCTACTTGCTCTTAATGCTGCAATTGAAGCAGCTAGAGCAGGAGAGCATGGACGTGGGTTTGCAGTTGTAGCGGATGAAGTACGTAAACTTGCAGAAAGAACCCAAAAATCTCTATCAGAGATTAATGCGACGATAAGTGTAATAGTACAATCTGTTATAGATGCTAGTGAGAATATATCAAGAAATGCAAAAGCAATTGAAATTCTATCTTCAGATGCCATTAATACAGAAAATGAAATCAATATAAGTATGGAATCAATAGAACGCTCTATTATTCTAGTTGATGAAACTGTTACAGGTTATATTAGTAACTCAAAAACTGTAGAGTCAATGATTCAAAAGGTTTCAGAGATAGAAGAAATATCAATAGAAAATAAAGAAAACATGGATGATATCTCAAGTGCCTCTGCAAAACTAACACAAATGACCATAAGCCTAAACAATATGCTAAACGGATATAAAACTTAGTTAATCATCTCTTAAACAACTCTTAGTTATAATCGCGAAAATAGCTAAAGCAATCTTTAAAGTAAGATTTTCTTTAGCAAATTCATCTAAGAGAAGTAATATATGGTAACAGTACAAAACTTAATTATGCGCTATGGAAATAGAGTTCTATTTCAAGACATTAACCTTAAACTAGACCGTCACAAAAGATACGGTCTTATAGGTGCAAATGGCGCAGGAAAAACAACTTTTTTAAAAATCCTTTGCGCTCAAATAAAGGAATATGAGGGTGATGTAATTATCCCCAAATCAAATAAAGTTGGTGTTTTAGAACAAAACCAATTTGCTTATGAAGATTATACTATTATGGATGCTGTTCTTTATGGGAACAAAAGACTCTATGATGCAATAAAAGAAAAAGAAGACCTTTATGTAAATGGTGACTTTGAAGATGATGCTGTAAATAATCGTCTTGCTGATTTAGAAGTGACTTGTGTTGAAGAAGACCCTACTTACGAGTACGATGTAAATATCGCTAAAATACTTGAAAATGTAGGTATTCCTGCAGAATTTCATCATAACCTTATGAGTACTCTAGACAATGCAGATAAATTTAAAGTTCTTTTAGCTCAAGTTTTATACCCAAAACCAGATGTATTATTTCTTGATGAACCTACGAATAACCTTGACATTGAGACTATTAGCTGGTTGGAAAACGAGCTTAAACGTCATGAAGGGACAATGGTTGTTATCTCTCACGATAGACACTTTTTAAATTCAGTTGTTACAAATATCTTAGATGTAGATTATCAAAAAATACGTGAATTTACTGGTAACTTCGATGACTGGTATATTGCTGCAAACGTAATAGCTAAACAAAATGAACTTGGTAATGCTAAGAAAGAAAAAGAAAAAGAAGAACTCGAAGCTTTCGTTCGTCGTTTCTCTGCAAATGCTTCAAAAGCAAAACAAGCTACTTCAAGACAAAGAAAACTTGATAAACTTGTTATTGAAGATATAAAACCATCGTCTCGCCGTGATCCAAGTATTGTTTTTAAAGCCAAAAGAGTTATGGGTGGAGAAGCACTTGAACTTATAAATATTAACCACAATTATGCTGAAAATGAAGTACTTAAAAATATAAATCTTAAATTTGAGCCGGGTGAAAAAGTTGCACTTATAGGTCCAAATGGTGCTGGTAAGACTACTCTTCTTAAAATTATCATGGAAAAAATAAAACCTACTTCTGGTGAAGTTAATTGGGGTGCTACTATTGAAAACTCTTACTTTCCACAAGATACTGCTGATACTATCAGTGGTGAAGGTACACTTTATGATTGGTTGAGAGCATTTGATCCAAAACGTGATATTGCTGAAATACGTAACTGTCTTGGACGTATGCTATTTAATGGTGAACAGCAAGAAAAATCTGTAGTTAGCATCTCTGGTGGTGAAAAACATAGAATGATGCTTTCTAAAATGATGTTAGAAGGTGGAAACTTTTTAGTTCTTGATGAGCCTTCAAATCATCTTGACTTAGAAGCTATCGTTGCACTTGGAGAAGGTTTATTAGAGTTTAAAGGAAATGTAATCTGTGTATCTCATGACCGTGAACTTCTAGACGCATTTGCATCTCGCATTATAGAGATTCACTCTGATGGAAGCATAACAGACTTTAAAGGCTCTTACGAAGAGTACGCTCAAGAAAAAGAAAATGGCAAAATATAATAAATTCATAGGTCTAGGTATAGCTGGCAACTTTGCCTTACACCTAGCTCAAGCTGGTGAAGCAAAAGAATTTGCACAAATTATGACTGAAGATGAAGCCGCTCCAAAAGGTATGTTTCCATTTTTCTTACCAAAACAAGAAAATCAAGATGAAGAAATACAAACTAACGCAAAAGAAATCTTATCAACCTATCCTCTTGGTGCAGATTATATTAGACTTCCAAAAAAAAATGTCAATGTACAATCTGAACCAGAAGTAGCTCTTATATGTGATTTAACTTATGCATTAGGAAGATTAACCAAAATAACTCCCAAATATTTCGGGGCGTATAATGATTGCTCAATCCGGGTTGATGGTACAAAAAAAATAAGTGATAAAAAAAATTGGGGTCTTGAAAGTAAAGGTTTTTCAAATAATATTATCAAAATAGACAAGTTTACTGCTGATGGGATAATGGATAACTACTCAATATGTAGTTACTTGAAGAGAGATGGTAACACTTATCAATACGGTGAAGATGTTGAACTAACTGGATATAGTTATTTTCATGAAAAACTTCTTGATTGGATGTTAAATCAAATCAATACTCAAGATAATTGTGATCCTTTAGAGCCACTAAGTGATTATATAATGGCTTGTGGTAATCCACAAAGAGCTATTATAAGTATTGGTGCAACTAGATATACAGAATTTGGAGAAAAAACATTTCTTCAAGCTGGTGATGAGTCTATAGTAATTGTATACGATAGAACTAAAGTCACAAGAGATGAAATTTTAGCATCTGTAAAAACATCTCGTTACAATAATGAGAACATGAGTGTATTGACTCAAAAAGTTATTTAATTTGAAAACTGGAATATATGAGCATTACAAAGGTAATCGTTATGAGGTTATAGATACAGTTAGACATAGCGAAAGTGAAGAATTAATGGTTCTTTATCGTGCACTTTATACTGATCAAAGCCTATGGGTAAGACCATATACTATGTTTTTTGAAAATGTAGAAATAGATAATAAACAAATTCCACGCTTTAAATATATAGAAGAAGCAAATGTCTAGAGGCAAAAAACTAGATATATTCATTGGGTCTGATATAGGTGATAGTTGGGCAGAAGTTCAAACGCCTCGCAAGTCTAAAGTCTCCAATGAAATACTAGAACCTTCAAAACATTTTCTTGTTTTTAAAAAAGAAAAAAGACGAGGAAAAACTGTCACTCTTGTTGGAGAATTTCAACTTTGTAAAGAAGAGGCTACTGATACACTTAAGAAACTCAAGAAGAAGCTTGGTTGTGGTGGAGCTTTTAAAGATGGTTGGATGGAATTTCAAGGTGAGCTAAAAGATAAACTAAGAGTACTTATAGTAGACGCTGGATTTAGATTTAAGCATGGTCATTAAGCCCTTATTTTATCTATTTCCTGCGTTGTTGCTTCACTTACATTTGTTGTAATAATATAACCATCTCTTCCACTTTCCTTAGCCTTGTAAAGCATTTCATCTGCACGAGTCATAAGAACTTTTTCTTTTAAAGCTTCATCAGCAATACAACAAACAACACCTATAGAAATTGTAAGAAATTCATTTACTTTACTGCTTTCGTGTTTAATCTCTCTACCTCTAATTGAATCACATATTTCTCGTGCAAGTCTTGCACTGTTAGATTCATCTGTATCTATAAGTATTACACCAAATTCTTCACCTCCAAGTCTAAAGACAAAATCACTAGGCCTTTTTAAAAAATCTTTCAAAACTTTTGCAACACTTTTAAGAGCAAAGTCTCCTTCTATATGTCCGTAAGTATCGTTATACTGTTTAAAAAAGTCTATATCTAACATCATAAAAGTTATGTAACTTTTTGTTCTTTTTGCGCGTTTAAGTTCTCTATCATATACAAAGTTAAAATATCTCCTATTATGTAATGAGGTTAAAACATCCGTATATGATACATTCTCAAGTTTTTTGTTTGCTCTTTGGAGTTTTTTTGTTGCAACTTCAAGCCTAGTATGGTCATTTTGAATACTTTTAAAAACATAATAAGAAACAATCAATATGCCCAAAATAATCATTATCAGAGCTGTCCCTACACCTTTTAGTATAGAATCGTACATATCTAAAAATATCTTTCTCTCATACTTTGCCATTTCTATTTCATAATTAATAAGCTTTTTTAGCGTTGTATTGATATGATCTATTCTTTTTTCTAATACTTCCATTGAGACATTTTTTAAATCATTGCCGGCCAAAACTCCTAATAATATTCTTTCAAAGTATTTATTTGTATTTTTGATTTCTAATGCAGTATATTGAACATATTGCTGTTCTGTATCTCTTTTAAAATGTGACTCATACTTTCTCCACTCATAATCAATCTTCATAAGAGCATTTTCTATCATAGAAGAGCTCTCAAATGAATCTACTTTAGAGCTTTTAGCCTTATATATTGTGCTTGCTATTCCACTGTGGTATATTTGAAGAATTTCATTGAGTTCAGTAACTGGGACAAGTGAACCGAAGTATAAAGAGTCTAGATTTTTTTTCATCGAATTTATGTTTAAATATCCCATAAGTCCTACGAGCATTAGTCCTATACTAATAAGCATAAATAAAAAAAATAATTTACTTTTTAACTTTAACGCTTCAATAAACTGCATATATCTCCCGTTACTTAAGTAGGTATAATTATTTAAAGCAAATCTTATACCATTAATTTTCATGATATAAGTCAATTAAATAATTATTTAATTGAGCTATAATACTTAAAATTAAAATATATATAAAGTTAAAATAATTTTTGAAAAGTAGTTGAGAAATGATAGATAGAAAAATTGAATCTATAAAAAAATTGAATTTCTTTAAATCAATAAATGATGAGCAAATAAAAGAAATAAAAGAAATTTCCAGCATTATTGAATATCCTAAAGGTTCTATACTTTACTATGAAAATGATAGTTGTAATAAAATATTTTTTTTAGTTTCAGGTGTAATAAAAGTTTATAAAATAGATAAATTTGAAAATGAAATCTTCTTGTACCACATTCACGATAATTCTCTTATATCAGAATTAACAAGTTTAGAAAATGATTCTATACACTGCCACTCAAATTCAGAGTTTATGCAAGACAGCGTAATTATTGAAGTTAACTTCACAGAATTTAAAAAAAGATTTCTTTCAAAAAACATACTAAACAATGAGTTTATAAACGAGATTCTACTAAAAACTCAAAAACTGCACTGTGTAGTAAACAGAGAACTAGTTTTTAATGCCACTGCAAAAGTTGCATTCATGTTAAATGATGATTTAGAAATGTTCAATTCACTAAAAAGACAAGAGGTTTCATTTATGTTGCATATACAACCAGAAACATTATCAAGAGTTCTAAAGAAGCTAAAAAGAAGCAACATCATCGAAATAGAAAATTCCAATGTGTCTATTTTAGACCAACATGCACTAAATAAAATTTATAAAGGAGAGTAGCAATGAAAATAGTTACAAGTATTAGTACAAAAATTAAAGTTATGGGAGCTATTCTACTA
>JBLIEY010000041.1:0-18485 GCA_047633475.1 Sulfurimonas sp. | reverse complement strand
TAGCTACAAAAATCAACAATCAACAAAGCGCCAATTTAACCATTTATAGCTACAATTTGACATGGCATATAAAAATAAAAAAAATAGCAAAATAAATCAGAGAATAAAAAAATATTTTGATGAAGATCCTTTTGACGTTGGGGTTGAGCGAGTAAGTTCTGAGACTCTTAGTGAGTTGTTTTCTACTCTTGGCATCTACGATATTGAACACTCCAAAGAAGTGCTTGTAAAAGCGGCTCGGATGCTTTGGAGTGAAGCTGATGGTGATGTACGCTCAGAAATGTTGAGCTTTTTTGCAAGAGATAACAAGTTTTACAAATCAGATAAAGAAAAAGAAGTAAATTTAGATAGAAATGAAAAGATAGACACTATGCTTCAAGAATTAGATGTGAGCACACAAGAAGCAGTTTTACTTCGTGAAGCTTTTATACAGATGAGAAGTAAAAAGATAACTATCTCTAAACTAGAATCCAAACTCAAATACATAAGATTTGAGCAAAAAAGAGCTAGACTAGAAAAAGCTCTTGATGGAGTTTTTGACACAGATGACACTTTGGAGTTTAACGCATCTCTGCATTACGTTCTTTACGGACAAAGTTTTCATAAAATACTTACGCTTAGTACAAAAGCATATGGTGATGACTATATTCAAGATAATGAAGATAAAGTTCTCATAGCTAAAATATCACAAGATAAAGAGACTATTGTCCGTCTAAAACAAGATGAAATAAATGCTTTTATAACAAATCTACCTGAGAAACATGAATATTTAACTCATAAAGAGATTATTACTGCCTTTCGTGCATCTCCTCCAAAATCTAAAACTTCTTACCCTCTTATAAAAGAGCATGTTTTGGAGTCTATCATCTCAACAGCTCTTGATGTAATAGATATGGAAGTTCATGATGAGGAATTATTGGTTCGTGTAGAACATGGTTTTTTACTTCCATACTCTGAGATAACTTATATCTATATTTTAGAACTTCACATAGAATTAGATGGGCTTTTAGAAGATATTTGGGAGTCAAGAGTACTTGATTTTAAAGAAGTAGTTGCAGATGCAGCTAAGCATCAAGAAGATGAATTTTTATTTGCGTTAGAGAACCTTGTCGAGGAGTGTGAGCACTATGCAATGCTTCTGCATCTAAGTAAAGAAGAACTGCATAATAAAATCTACCCAATACTTACAGATAGACTTGGTGCATATTTAAACCTGACTCCAAAGATTGCTACAAAAACTGTAAGAACCTTTGTAAGAGATACTCACGATGAAATTATCAAAAAACAAAGACAAGCACTTTTAGCTAGAACTATTCGTGACTTTAAAAACCTCTTTCCAATAGCAAGAGAAATGAGAAGAAAACTAACTCTTCACATTGGACCTACAAATAGTGGGAAAACATACACAGCCATGAAGAGGCTCGAAGATGCAGATACCGGTTACTATCTTGCACCTCTAAGACTTTTAGCGCTAGAAGGCTATGAGAGTTTAAAAGAGAGTGGCATAGATGCTTCACTAATAACTGGAGAAGAACAACTTCTAAATGAAGATGCTACTCACATTAGTTCAACTATCGAGATGCTTAACTTTGATGTGGATGTGGATGTTTGTGTTATAGATGAAGTACAGATGCTAGGTGACCGTGATCGCGGTTGGGCGTGGGCAAATGCTATTATTGG
Source organism: Sulfurimonas sp. (assembly GCA_047633475.1). Lineage (GTDB taxonomy): Bacteria > Campylobacterota > Campylobacteria > Campylobacterales > Sulfurimonadaceae > Sulfurimonas. The sequence continues at coordinate 16,805 of JBLIEY010000041.1, read as the reverse complement.
TTCGCCTGCGAAAGAGATTATTATGACAGGATCTTCAAACTCAAGAGAAGCAGTTGTTGCTTTAGCTGAGTATCTTGGAGAAGAGTTAGAAATCATCGAGTTTGAGAGAAAAAATCCACTTGTTCTTTTAGAACATCCTACAAATTCAAAAGATGTTGAAACTGGAACGGCGGTTATCGCTTTTAGCAGAAAAGATGTACTTAGATTAAAGCAAGATTTTTCAAGATTTTTTAGTGTTAGTGTTGTTTATGGAAATCTATCTCCAGAAGTTAGACGAGAAGAAGCTAGAAGATTTAGAGATAAAGAAACTCAAATATTAATAGCTACAGATGCCATAGCTATGGGTATGAATTTACCTATTAAAACCATACTTTTTTCAAAAGCTGAAAAGTTTGACGGTGTCTCTCAGAGAAACCTTGTAGCATCTGAGGTACTTCAAATTTCTGGTCGTGCAGGACGTTATGGTCAACACGAAAAAGGATTTGTTGGAGCCTTAAACGAAGATGCTCTTAGAATCGTAAAGAAGAACTTTTTTAAAGAGGCAAAAGAAATTACCATACCTTTTAAAGTTATGGCGAACTTGGAGCATATTAAGCTTGTTTCAAATATATTGGAAGAAAAGTCTCTACATGAAATATTGAAATTTTTTGTAGAAAATATGGAGTTTACAGGACCATTTCGTGCATCTAGCTTAGATGATATGCTTGAAGCCGCTACAATTATTGACGCTTATGACTTAGATATTGCTATGAAGTATCATCTTGCTTGTGCGCCACTTACTCTTAAGTCTCCGTATATAATTGCATCTTATGAGCGTTACATATTGGCACTTGAAAAGAAACTGCCAGTTATTTACATAGCTCCATCTTTGATAGGAAGTTTTGCCGCAACTACGGATGAGCTTTTAAAAGCAGAAGATATGGTTAAAGAAATTTCACTTTATCTATGGCTTAGTTATCGTTTTAAAGATTATTTTGTCGATGAGCAAAAAGCTCGTATGGCAAGGGGTGTTTTAAACAAGTACATAGAAGAGTCACTTCAACATAGTCACTTTGTTCATAAGTGTAAAATCTGTACAGCGCCACTTCCTGTAAACTCAAAGTACAACATCTGTCAGTCATGTTTTAAAAAGAATTATACAGGTAAAGGCTATAGACGAGGAAAAAGAAACTAGCTTTTAAACTTGTCTATAGTTGATTGAAGTGACTGAGCAATAGAGACCAATTTTGTTATGTCATCTCCAATACTTAATACGCTTGTATTATTTGCAGTTGAAATTACATCAATCTTAGCAATATCTTCTATAATCTCTTCTATATTAGCTGAAATTTTGATTGTATCTTTAGCTGATTTATCAGCTACTTTCGTTGAGTTCATTATCGCATCTGAAGTGATATGTATCTTGCTTTCTACTTCATCAGATATATTAAGCAAGCTTTCGATGCTTTTCGTATTTTGATGCATTTTATCGCTAACATCATTAATAGACTGAACAATAGTTCCAACACTTATATCTATCTCTGATAGAGATCTTTGAGTTCTCTCAGCAAGTTTACGAACTTCATCAGCAACAACCGCAAATCCACGTCCATGTTCTCCCGCTCGAGCCGCTTCAATAGCTGCGTTAAGTGCAAGAAGATTTGTTTGTTCAGCTATGTCTTTTATAACATTTATAACATCTTTAACTTGGTCGGCATCATTTTTAAGATTTACTAGTTCATTTGATAACACATTTTCGGTCTCAACAAAAGCATTTACTTCAGAGCTTAGTTCAACAAGTGAAGTTTTTGCTGTTGTAAGTTCACTATGAGCTTCTTTAACATGTTTTTGTGTCTCTTCTGAGGCATTCATGTTTTCTCGTAGTAAATCTTTGATAGAAATACTTTTCTGTGTAGTTTTAAAAACAATTTCTCTTTCTTGAGTTGTACTTACTCGTATAACATGACTAGAAGCTTCAATCTCAGATGCAATAGTTATGTTCTCTACCCCTAATGATTTTACTTCATTGACTGTATCTTGTACCATTTTTATAAATTTATTTACTTCTTTTGCTGTATCACCAAATTCATTTTCATATGTATTTTCAAGGCGTTTAGTTAAATCTTTATCGCCACTAACAAGTGAAGAAATACGCTCTTTTAAACTTGAAAGAGGAGTGAAAATTTCTTTTGTAAAGAAGATAGTTGCGCCAATAGCATAGAAAATAGCCCCGAAGATAAGTGAAAGAAAAAGAGTAAATTGTGTTGCAGCAATATCTCCATCATTTTCATCAAGTGAGAGCACTAAATCCATAGCTCCTAGAGTATAGCCCTCTTTCACATTGTAGTGACATGAAAGACATTTTGTTTGTGCTATCATCGGCTTTATAATTCTTATAGTGTGATGTCCATCTTTGTCTTTTTCTATGATTTTAGTTTTTTTTGTATTCATAACTTCTTGAATAAGAGTATCTGTACTAAAAGCTTCACCAGGAGAATAAACCTCTATAACAGCTTTGGATCGTGCAATCTCTAAAGTATCTATTCCTTCTATTTTTCTTGCTTCTTTAAAAGCCTCATGTATAGCAGCTGGATCTCCCAGCATCATGCTTCCAGTTATAGTCTGAAAGATTGATTCACTAAGCATATTAATAGATTGTTTTGTTGTTTTTTCTGATAAATTATCAAGTATTGTCGAAATGTAATATGGTAAACCAATTAGACCAAGTATACTTAAAGTAAGTATAGAAATAATAACTTTTGATTTGACAGTTTTTAACATAGATTGTTCCTTATAGATAAGGAATAATTTTAACAAAAAAAACATTTATATCTCTTGTCTTTAGTCAAATAGAAGACTTTAATGAGATATTGTTCCCTTAATTCTTTTCTTTTGTACTCTTTACATTAGATTCGATTACAAAGTTTTTGCCAGCAAGCTAAGTATTACAAGTAATATTAAAATACTTTTATCTATTTTATTTCTTATGAGAAGAGCATTTCTTACATCATCTTGAATAATCTCTTTTCTTGCATTTCCAAAGTAAGGCTTTCGCTTTAGTTTTGAAAAATAGTAAGTATCTCCACCTAAACTAACATCAAGATATAAAGCCATAGCTGTAATTGGGTGTCCAGCATTTGGGGAGTCATGTTTCTTACCATCTTCGTAAAAGGAAAAAATATTTTTTTGCTTGGCAAGTAACATAATGAGTATTGCAGTAATTCTTGATGGAATAAAATTCGCGATGTCATCCAAATAAGCCGCAACCTTTCCGTACTTTTCATACTTCTCATTTCTATACCCAACCATAGAATCCATAGTGTTTATTGCCTTGTAAACAACGATACCAGGAAGTCCAAAAAGTATAAGATAAAAGAGAGGTGCAATAACTCCATCACTTAGGTTTTCTGCATATGTTTCTATGGATGCTTTGTAGATATCACTATCATCCATTTTATCTGTATCACGTGATACTAACATAGCTATAACTTCTTTTTTGTTTGAACTAACTAGAACCTCATTCACTGAGTCATAAAGCATTCTGTGGGCTAAAAACATGGATGCTAGGAATGAAGATATAAGAATGTTTAAGACTTGATTTACTTCTCCGAGGTAGATATAGATGCTAGTTGAGATAAAACTAACAATTGCCAAAACAAACAAAACAAGTAACAAACCTCTAAGAATGCTGTTTTTATAAAATTTATTTTCAAAAAAAGTAATTATTTCACCTATGATTATTACCGGGTGTTTAATGAAACTGAACTCTCCAAAGAGTCTGTCAATCAAGTAGGCAAAAAAAGCTACTAACATTCTTCAAAAGTAGCTTGATTACGCCCATTGTTTTTAGATTTGTAAAGTAGTTCATCTATACGCTGTAGTATTTTTTCTACATCCATCTCGCATGAAGGCTTTACGCTTAAAAGTCCTAAGGAGATTGTGACTACGTTATTGCACTCACTTGTTTTATGTTCCATTTGAATATTTTCAACGGTTTTTACTATTTCAGATGAAAATTCTTTAGCTTCCTCAAAAGTTTTTATTGCGGAGTATATGATTATAAACTCTTCTCCTCCAACCCTAAAAAGATAGTCTCCAGCTCTTTGAAGTTTTTTAGAAAGATGCGAAACAACTGCTTTTAAGGCATTGTCACCTTCTAAGTGTCCATAAGTGTCGTTATATTTTTTAAAGTAGTCTATATCAAGCATAGCTATGTTGAATAGACCCTTTTCACGTTTAGCTCGTTGCAATTCTATAGGAAAAATTTGGTTAAAGTAACGACGATTGTAGGCTTGTGTTAGTTCATCTTTTATAGATATTTCTTCAATAATCTTTTGAGCAGTAATATCTTCACCTATTAATGTAAAACCTGATAGTTCCGGACTAAATATTGGAGTTATGTTGTTTTTTATCCAATAACTTTTGCCATCTTTGGCAGTATTTTCAAGTTCACCAGACCATTTTTTTCCTAACAAAATCTTTTCCCACATATTTTTATAGACATCGTTTGGAGTGTTTTGGCTTTTTATGATGCTAAGTTTTTGACCAATGAGTTCATCTTTGCTATATCCTGATATATTCTCAAAAGCTGTGCTAACTTCAAGTATGTTTCCATCTAAGTCGGTGATTGACATATAAACATATTGGTCAATAATATCTAGTTGATGTTCTAAATCGTCTCTAGACTCTTTTAGCTCATTATGAAGTTTTAGTGGATAACGAGATAGTAAGATAGCTACAGGAAAAGCTATAATAAACACAACTAAAACCATAATTGCAATATAATCAACTATGTTTTTAGCATGTTCTATAAATTTTTCTATTTTTTCTTCTATTATTATTTGAAGACCATCATCATTTTCAACAATTTTAGAGATATCAACAGTAGAATATTTTTTCTCAAATAAAAATTTTATGAAAAAGTTATCTGCATTTTGATTTTCTTTATATTTTACTTCACTTTTAGTTTTTAAATATCGTGTCCATTCCTTTTGGTCTGAATTGTAACCACTTAGATTATTTGTAAGAAAGTAGGAGTTTTTATCTAGTATGGCTACATTAAAGAGATCTGATTGCATTATTTCTTTAAGGATTTTTTCCATGAAAACATTGACTATTAAAATACCTTTAAACTCACCATTAAAGTAGTATGGTTTTGCTACTCTGATTGTTGGAACAAGTGGTTTTGTTATTTTCCCACGTTCTGTATTTAAGTCTATTTTTGAGAACCAAACTTCGGATTGAGCAAGTTTTTTTATATCTTTAAAATAGTATCTATCCGCTTTATTTTGAAGATTTTTTTCATCTACTACGTAGGGTTGTTTTCCTATGAAATCTCTGTCAATGCGAAGAGATTCAAACCCTGAACTATCAATAAATCTAAATTGCATAATATCTGGATTTGATTGAGATACCGCCATCATAATACTTTTGATATGCTCTTTTGAAGCAATGTTCTTTGAGCTGTTTTTGATAAAATCATCAAACTCTAAAGTACTATCAACAGCTTGAAGATAGGTTTTAAAATGATTAGTTTGAGAAGAGAGAAAGTTTTTCTTAGCTTTTAGTGTTTTTATAGCTGAGCTGTCAAACTCTTTATGGATAGCATTTAGTTGGTAGTATGCTGTAACGAACATCGAAGTTGCTAAGATTAGTAAACTAACAAAAAGAAATACCGAACCAAGTACAAGGTGATAGTGATATTTACTGTCTTTAGGGATTAGTCTACATATCAAAATTACTCCTTCATTTTTAACGATATTATACATTAAAAATATTATAGCTAGATATTAATCTTTTAACTCGTTTATAATCTTGTTAATATCTACGTGTTTTTCGATATGAGATGCAAACTCTTTTATAGCCTTTGCCTTAAACTTTTTAAAGTTATAGCCTTTGTAGTCTGAATTGATTTGTGAAAAAATAAGCTCTCTTATCTCATCACTATCAAATAGCCCATGAACAAAAGTTGCGTAAAGATTTTTTTTAGACTTACATCTTTTTTTAGCAACCCCATTGTGGATTTCATAGCCATCAACTACGCATCCAAAAAGTCTATATGTACCTTTTTTTACTATTTTTTCTTTTTGAAATATTACTTCACCTTTTAGTCGTCCAAACCCTTTGGTGACTTTAGCATCTGACTCGATTTTTAAAGGATCTAAAATGTTTTCAAACATCATCTCGTAACCACCACAAATAGCTACTACTTTTGTATCTTCTGATTTAAGAATTTTCTCAAAACCTCTCTCTATAAGCCACTCTAAATCATCTACAACTCTCTTACTTCCAGGAAGAACAACTAAGTCACAGGTCGCCATATCACCAGCGTTGGATATAAAAGAAAGTTCTACTTCTTTGTCTACTACAAGTGGCTCAAAATCGGTAAAGTTACTGATATGAGGAAGTTTTATAACTCCTACTTTTATCTTAGCATCTCTTGTGTCTTGAACATAGTTCATTATGGACTGACTGTCTTCAAAGCCAAGGTTAAAAGGCTTAAATGGAACAACTCCAAGAACAGGAATTTTAAACTCTTTTTCTATGATTTTCACACCCTCATCAAAAAGTGACATATCTCCTTGAAATTTGTTGACGATGACACCTATTACATTCTTGCGTAGTTTCTTTGGAAGAAGGTGATGTACCCCGTAAATGGACGCAAAAACACCACCTCTTTGGATATCAGCTACTAAAATTATTTTAGTATTAAACTCATCTGCAATATAAATATTTGAGAGGTCCTTATCCATCAAGTTTAACTCAACTGGACTACCAGCTCCCTCAGCTACGATGCAGTCATATTTTTTTTGAAGTTTTAAAAAGGCTTTTTTTACATGTGGTTTTAAAGCATCAATATCTCGGTAATAACCCCAAACATCTTTATCACCAACACTCTTACCATTTACAATCATATGCGCCTTTGACTTTCCGCCTGATTTTAGTAAAACAGGATTCATATCTGGAGTAGTTTTAAGTCCAATAGCCTCAGCTGCAAAATACTGAGGAATAGCAATCTCCCCGCCTGCATCTGTAACCTGAGAGTTGTTAGAAACATTCTGAGCTTTAAAAGGAGCAACTGAGATGCCACGATGGTGTAAGAGGTAAGTTATGGCAAAAGAGAGAGTAGATTTTCCAGCATCTGAGCTTGTGCCGAATATGCTTAGTGAGTTCATTTTGGTTTTAGTGCCTTTGTAAATAATATCAGATTCTACAATCAATTTAATAAAAAGTAGCACAGTGACTAAAGTTACTATTTCTACATATAATATACTTACAGTATGGTATTATTACTTTTATAAAACAAAAAGTATTTTGAGGGGCTATAACATGATAATTGAGAGTAAAGAAGATTTGCTAGAACTACAAGAAAATCATGAGATAGAGTTTAAAAAAGCTCAAGGCAGAGATGGAAACGGAGAACTTCCAGATGATTTCTTTGAAACTTACTGCGCTATGGCAAATAGCTATGGTGGTTCTGTATTCTTAGGGATACAAGAGCATAAAGATAAAAGTCTTGAAGTTGTTGGTATCAAACATACTAATAAGGTTAAAAAGAAACTTTTTGACTCTCTTAACAACAAACAAAAAATCAGTTTAAATATATTAACAGATGCTTCAGTAATAGAGCTAAACTTAGAAGAAAAAACTGTTATTCAAATTATTATCCCCCGAGCTAAACGTCAAGAGAGACCTATTTATGAAGGATTAAATCCCTTAGTAGGTACTTATATTCGTAACTTTGAGGGAGATTATAAGTGTGATGAAGAAAGTGTTAAAAGAATGCTTGCCGAACAGAAGGAAGATAGTAGAGATAGTCGTCTTTTAGAAGGCTATGATTTTAATGACATTCAATTAGAAAGTTTAATTGCGTATAGAAATTTATTTGCCTCAACGAAACCTGATCATCCGTTTAATACTTATGATAATGTTGAGTTTATGCGAAATATCGGAGGCTGGAAACGAGATAGACAAACTGACAAGGAGGGTTTGACTCTTGCAGGCCTTGTAATGTTTGGAAAACTATATGCTATACAAGAAGAGCTTAATAATTATATGATTGACTATCAAGAGAGACCAGAAGCAAAAAAAGAAAGTCGTTGGATTGATAGGTTAACTATTGACGGTACTTGGTCTGGAAACATTTTTGATTTTTATCAAAAAGTCATACGAAAACTCTATAGCGATTTAAAAGTTCCCTTTGTTTTAGATAAAGATATAAGAAAAGATGAAACACCAATCCATACTGCCCTTCGTGAAGCTCTAATTAATACTATCGTTCATGCTGACTATACGGGGAGAAGTTCTTTATTAGTAGTTAAGCGACCTGATATGTTTGGTTTTAGAAATCCCGGGCTTATGAGGATTTCTATAGATAGTGCCATTCGAGGTGGTGAGAGTGATTGTCGAAATAGAACGATTCATCAAATGTTTTTACTTATAGGATTAGGTGAGCGTGCTGGTTCCGGGTTACCTAAAATTTTTAGTGGATGGTCTTCTCAACATTGGTCTAAGCCTCTTTTACATGAAAAGCATGAGCCAGAACAAACCTTACTTGAGCTACGCATGATAAACCTTTTTGATGATGCTGTAATAGAAACTCTTAAAGAGATGTTCGGTGAAAGGTTTAGCGAATTAGATGAAGACAAGAGGGTTATACTAGTAACAACGTATTTAGAAAAAGTCATCAATCATAATCGTGCTAATGAGATAATAGATAAACACGCACATGATGTATCTCAACTATTAAAACAATTAGTAGATGATAGGTTCTTGGATTCTAATGGACAGAGCCGAGGGAAAGTGTACTTTTTACCAAATACTCATTTTGATAATCCTGATGAGTTTTCACCTTTAGCTCCGGAGTTAAGTAGCCGAACTCCAGACATAAGTGATGGAACTCCGGAGGTAAGAAAAGGAACTCCGGAGGTAAGCGATGAAGCTCCGGAGGTATTAAGTAGTTTAGGGCAATTAGATGCATTAAATCAAGAATTATTACGTAAATTATCTGAACCAGTAAGTCAAAATAAGAGAGTAGCACCTCAAATTACTAAAGAAACTATTTTAAATCTTTGTGAAGATTATTACCTTACTTTACCTGTCTTGGCTCAACTTCTAAGTCGTTCCAGCGAGTTTTTGAGAAAAGAATTTTTAAATCCAATGGTAATTAATGAGCATAGTTTACAAAGAGCATTTCCTCAAATACCAAATCATCCAAAACAAGCTTATAAAAAAGTGTAACTATTGTCTTTGAGTACGAAGAATAGTCTTTTTAAATTAAGCAATATTTTATTAGCTGAAGAGACTATAATAATAAAAAGGAATCAAAAATGAAACTACTGCTTCTCATTGCCGTGTTGTTTACATTCTCAGCCTGTACAACTAAAATAAAAGTAAATAAAGAAATCTCGGATGACAGGAGTAACTTTTCTGAGGTTTGGAAACAAGTTGAATCTGATCCTTTAGAAAAACTGCCCGAGGGAAGTGTTTCTTTTTTTAAACTCTTTACATTTAAAGAGGACATCATACTTCAAGATGCATATAGAACTTTGAATGACCATGCAGATATCTTGCCTGCCTTTGAAAAACTTGCTCATCCAAATGGCATCTGCTTTAAGGGCATCTGGGAAATAGAAAAAGAAAACATATACAGCGGTTACTTTAAAAAGAATAGCAAGGCTCTTATTATTGCAAGAGCATCTACTGCAACTTCAGATACTCTAAGAGGCACTAAAAGAGCATTTGGTTTTGCTGGAAAACTTTTTGCCTCTATAGATGCCAATGAAATAATAAACGAGAACAGTGCAAACTTTTTTCTTATAGATGATTTGGGAGGAACAGATGCTAAGCACTATAAAGATGTAGCCATGAGTAATGAACCAGAGGTCAGTATAAACTCTAGTCTATTTAAAAACTTGCCTTATGCTCTTAAAATATCTCACTCTTTTTCAAAGGCAGACAAAAATCCAGGCATTAGACAACTCTATGAAATCTCGCAACTTGGAGAAAACAATAGTACAACTATCATCACTCCAAAATGGATGAAGATAGAAGCGGCTGATAAAAAAAGAGTAGATGCCGAAGACTTTCGTGATGAGTTAAAAATGGAAAAAGATGAAAAGCTTATCTTCAATATTTTTGTAGCTAACAAAAAAATAGACAAACACAAAGAGTGGAAAAAGATAGGGAGTATAATCCTTTACAAATCTATAGTATCTGCATCTTGTGATCAAAGACTTCACTTTCATCACCCGAAATGGCGCTCTGATTTAGACTATGGAAATGAGTAACAAACCCTAACTAAAACTCTTCAAAGCCTCTGTTAGTTTGTTATGAGCTTTAGAGTCTTTAACTGCGAAGCGTAGATGCTCGTTTGTTAAAAAGTCAAAACTACCACAAGTTCTTACTAGGATTTTGCGAGATAATAGATGTTCAAATATCTCTTTTGATTTTTCAGATTTTACCATTATGAAGTTGGAGTCACTAGAGTAGATTTTAGAAAAAAGTTTAGAGTTTTGTAAAATTTTAAGAAGTTCTTTTTTATGCTTTTTATGAAGCTTTTTACTCTGCTTATCAAAGTCTTTATCTTGAAGTCTTTTGTTTAAGAATTCTACATCAAAAGAAGACAAGTTCCACATGGGTGTTTTTAGCCTTTGTATATTGTCTTTATTTGAAAAAACAGCACCTATTCTCACTCCACCACAAGCATAAAACTTAGTAAAAGACTGTATTATATATAGTTTTTTATAAGAATCGATTTGGTTTCTCAAAGATTTCAGGTTTTGGAACTCTAAAAACGATTCATCAAGAATAACTGTACACTTTTGCCTCTTCCAGATGCTAAAAAGCTTAGTTAAATTGTAATATTTTGCATCTGGAGTTGAGGGATTTACAAAGACTACAATAGAGCCTTTTTTTGGTTTTTTGTAAATCTTATCAAAGCGGTTTATTTTGATGATTTTTTTCTTTGCATCTATAGCTTTTTCATACTCTCCATAAAGTGGTGCATAGAGATAAACTCTTTTTTGTTTAAGTGTTTTAAACAGCTCATATATAGCAGAAGTTGCACCATTATAAAGAGCTATTTGAGTCTTTTTAATTTGGTACTTTTTAGAGATAGTTTTCTTTAAAGAGTCATAAGTCGTATCAGCATATTTTACTAACATATCTTTAGTTGGTGTTATGTCTATGTTTGGATGGTAGCTATTTATATTTGATGAAAAGTCGATTATATCGCTTGCTTTGCATCCAATGTTTTGAGCGTATTTATAAATATTTGCACCGTGTTTCATTTTAGTAACTCCTTTACTTTTGAAGTGTGTTTGTACTCATGAACTCTTTTTAGTGCAAAGAAATTTGCCGCTGTTTTCATGTTTTTTATAATCTCTGACTTTTTTAGTTTTTTAGGAGCTTTCTGATTGTAGTTTATTAAAAATAGATTTATAAAGTAGTTATGTCTCTCTCTGACATCAAAACCAACAAGTGCAACTGCGACGTCATAAGTAAAACTCCCAAATGATGAGTCTATAAAGTCAAAAACGCCTATTTTCCCATTATTGAAGATTGTGTTATCTTTAAAAATATCTCCGTGAATTATAGCATCGTAGTCATGAGTAATATTTTTTAAAGATTCAAACTTTTTGTAGTAGTAAAAAAAGTTTGCTTTTACATACTTTAGCGATGCATAAACTTCATCCTCTGTTGTTGTATTACTTGTATACTTTAACTTCAATGTTCCTTTGTGCATCTTAGCCATAAATCTGCCAAGAGCTTGTATATGATAACCTCTTACACTTTTTGGATGCTGACCTTCAAGCTTTTCATAAATAAACCAAGTCCCATTGCCATCAAGGCACAAGGGTACATTTAATCCTGCAAATCTTAATTTTTTTAATAGTTTTATATCAGATTCTATTTTACGAGAAATGTCACGCTCGTATTTTTTTAAAATATATACAGTTTCTTCGGTGTGAACTATATATGTTGTGTCGATAATGCCAGATGCTGTGGGGAGTATTTTTATAAAGTTGTAGGTTGGAAATAAAGAGTTTAGCTCACGAAGTGTTATAACTGTTTTAACTCCCATCTTATGCTTTTTTGCTTCTGCTAATAATCAAGTATATAAAAAATGGTCCACCAATAAGGGCTGTAACTATGCCTATAGGCAGTTCACTTTGCGTTTGCAAAGCTCTTGTTATAGTATCACAAAAGACTAATAAAAAACCACCAAAAAGAGCTGTTTTAACTATGCGTTTGTTAGTAGTTACAGGATGAAGTTTCGCTACCATGTGAGGAACGATAAGCCCAACAAAACCAATAGGACCACTTATACTAACAAGTGTTCCTATGGCAAAAGAAGAGACTATTAGAAGCAGTAGAGTTACTTTTTTTGTGTTTACTCCACGAAGTTTAGCGCTTTCATCAGAGATGCTAAGAAGTTGAAGTTCGTAGCGGTATAGATAGATTACGATAAGAAGTATGAAAGCAATTATGCTAATTGTTATAGGGTGAACCCAGCCGATGATAGATAGTGAGCCCATTGTAAAACGAAGAAGCATATCGTTTTGCATTGTGTCGCCAAGATAGAAGATAACCATAAGTGCAGAGGTGTAAAAAAGTGATAACGCAATACCCAAAAGCAAGAGTGACTCAAAGTGAGAATGCTTTAAAAACTTTGCTAGATAGATAAGCAAAAATACTGTAAGCATAGCCCCCATAAAACCAAAAACACTAACAGCCGCGATGCCAAAAAACAAACTTCCAAGACCGAGTTTGATAGCTATACCTGCTCCTAAAACTGCACCGCTAGAGATGCCAAGAGTGTAAGGAGTCATAAGCGCATTTCTAAAAAGTGTTTGAAACAAAAGACCACTAAGTGCCAAGATGCTACCAGCGGAAAATGCAAATATAACACGAGGGATTCTTAGATCAAAAAATATGGAGTGTTGAAGTGTGTCAGTTGTGAAAACTTTTGCAATATTCAAGTCAACTGCCCCAATAAAAGGAGATGCAACAAGTACCAAAAATAGTAAAAACCAAACAAAGTATTTATTCATACTTCACCGCCAAATCTTCAAACTCAACCTCGTAAAGTTGGGCTAAAGTAGGGTTGTTGAAAAACTCTTCTTTTTTCTCAAAGTAAGTAGCATCTGAGTCTTTTATAAAAAGTGTTGGAGAGTCTATGTAAGCTGCTAGATGCAAGTCATGAGTTATAAGTATAACTTGATGATAGTCTTTTAAGCCCTTAATGTGCTGTGCTATTTTTTTAGCGTTATGCGGGTCGAGATTTGCAGTTGGTTCATCTAAGATGATTATTTTACTTTGCGCACTTAGTGCAGATGCTATTAGAACAAGTTGTGCTTCACCTGAACTAAGAGAGTTTAGTGTTTGTCCGTTTAGATGTGAGATTTTTAAAAACTCTAAAGTGTTTTCGGCTATTTTTTTATCTTTGTCTGAGTAGTCAAAGAAGTTTCTTTTGTGAGCAAATCTACCAAGAAGTACAAACTCTTCTACGCTTATAAAAGAATCATAAATTTCTAGTTTTGCCGGAATATATGAAAGCATCTTTGCTCTGTCTTTTAAAGACATCTCTTTAATGTCTACTCCATCAATACTAACGCTACCATCGTACTCTATAAGGTTACAAAGCGCTTTTGCTAAAGTACTTTTCCCAGAGCCGTTTGCTCCTAAGATGCTTAGATGATTCTCAACGTTTATAGAGATATCATTTAGTATGGTTTTCTCACCATAAGTGCATCTAAGAGAGTCTAGTTTAATCATCTTTTATGCAATCCTTTGTTCATACAGATGCTTTTGAAACTCTATAAATAAGGAACTGATATTTGCAACATTACCCAGAACATCTTTAGCATCTTCAAGAGACTGATACTTGTTTGTCAAAAGAATAGGAAGTTTTTCTTGTTCAAGTTCTTCTACCCCTGATTCAATGTACTTACTCAAAACAAAATCTATAAACTCTTTTTGTTTTTCATTGAGCAGGGCAAAGATGATTTTTTTTGCATCTTTAACTCTTGTCTCTCTAGTCATTGGTTTTACATCACTATTGAAGACATATTCTAAAACATCAAAGAGGTCACTTTGCTCTGCATCTATTATTGTTTTTAGAGTGTTAAGTTTATCTTTTCCATATCCTGCATCGTCGAGTTTTTCTAGTAGTACTTTTCGAGTTAGAGGATGACTCCAAAGAGTTCTTAATTCCTCTTCACTTTTGAAAAACTTAGGCAGTTCATCAAATAGATTGTGTAAAAATTCTTCTGCTGAAATAGGTTTACCATCGGCATTCCAATAAGAAGTAGCCATCATGTGCTGTATTTCTAGTTCTTTACCATTTTTGAGTTTTACTTTTACTTTCTTTTTACAAGCACAAGGTTTTTGTCCACATTTTTCACAAATTTTTGGTGGTGTTGGCGGCGTTGGAGATACCCTTTCACAGACACAAGGGTCTTCCTTACATTTTTTACACAGTTCAGGATCTAACGGTTCTCCATCCCATTCAGGATCTGAAAATCTTTGATAAGCATCTACAAAATCATAAATAGTAAAAAACTCTTTGCCATCAAATAGTCTTGTTCCCCGACCAACAATCTGTTTAAACTCTATGATTTGTTTAACTGGACGCATTAGAACAATATTGCGAATATTTCTAGCATCTACACCAGTTGAGAGTTTTTGAGAAGTTGTTAGTATGGTAGGAATGAGTTTTTCATTATCTTGAAACTCTCGTAAAAACTGTTCTCCTATTTCGCCATCATTTGCAGTAACTCTTACACAATAGTTGGGGTCTTTAGAGATTTTTTTGTTTTGGTTTACAAGGTCACGAACAGCGGCGGCATGTTCTTGTGTAGCACAAAAAATGATAGTTTTTTCATTTTCATTTGCTTCATCCATAAAGATTTTAACTCTTTTTTCTTCTCTAGCTTTTATCTCTATGATTTTGTTAAAGTCTTCTTCTTTGTATAGTTTTCCCTCTTCTATCTCACCTTCTATGATATTGTCATCGCTGACGTAAAGGTAGTCATCAAGAGTTGTTTTGATTCGTTTGACTTTAAATGGAGTTAAAAAGCCATCGTTGATGCCATCTTTTAGTGAGTAGATATAAACAGGTTTCCCAAAGTACTCATAAGTGTCTACATTGTCTTTTCGTTTTGGCGTAGCAGTTAATCCTAACTGAACAGCAGGAGAGAAGTACTCTAAAATCGCTCGCCAATTTCCCTCATCGTTTGCTCCGCCTCTATGACACTCATCTATGATGATAAAATCAAAATAATCTTTTGGATACTCTCCAAAGTAAGGCTCACTTTCTCCATCTTCATCTGTTCCACTCATAAACGACTGAAAGATAGTAAAGAAGATGCTTCCATTTGTAGGAACTTTTTTACTCTTTTTTATCTCTTTAGGTTTTATGCGAACCATGGCATCTTCTGGAAATGCTGAAAAAGAGTTAAATGCTTGGTCGGCTAATATGTTTCTATCTGCCAAAAACAAGATGCGAGGTCGTCTTAAACCGTCTCTTTTTAGGTTCCATCTTGTGTGAAAAAGTTTCCACGCTATTTGAAAGGCTATAGCTGTTTTTCCTGTTCCAGTGGCAAGAGTTAAGAGTATGCGGTTTTTGTTCTGTGCTACGGCTTCTAAAGTGTTTTTAACTGCTATCTCTTGATAGTATCTAGGTTGCCAAGTTCCACTTTTGTTTTCAAAGGGGATAGATGCAAACTTTTCTCTCCACTCATTTTGGTCTGAGTAGGTTTTTTCCCAAAGCTCCTCAGGACTTAAAAAGTCTGATACTAAAGACTCTTTGCCAGATTTAAGGCAGATGCTATAAATCTCTTTTCCATTTGTGGAGTAAGTAGTTTCAAGTCCTAATTTTTGTGCGTATAGTTTTGCTTGTGCAACACCCTCGCCAACTTCAAGCTCACTACTTTTAGCTTCAACAACTGCAAGTTTTACGCCCTTGTAAACCAAAATATAGTCAGCGATAAGAGCTTTAGAACGACCACCGCCAACTTGGATGCGACCATCAGTTATGCGACAAACATCTCTTTCACGGAGGATTTTAGAGTCAGGAATAACTCCCCAACCACACTCAATAAGTTTTGGGTCTATAAGTTCGGCTCTTGTCTCTGCTTCATTCATTATTATTAACTCACTTCATAATCAACTGTCGACATATTGTCGACAGTTGAAATTTATGATTTTTTACATGGGGACAATTTGTCCCTATGTAAGTTTTTAATATTTCATTCATCATAACTCTCCGTTAAATGCTTTTTGTAAGATAGATTTTTTTAGCTCGTCTAAGTCTTGAAGTTTTTTCTCGTAGATAGATTCTAGTTTTTTTGTTTGTGTTAATACTAATTCTATTTTAGTAACAATTTTTTCTTGCTGTTTAAATTTAGGAAAAGGAATAATGATTTCTTTCATTATTTTTGCTGATGGAACGTTTGGAATTGCGGCACCACTGCATACTCAAAAATGATATCTTGAAATATTTTACTTCTTAACCAGTGCTTTATAAAGTGGACAAAGACACCTTCTTTTGGTGTTAATTTTAAAAGAGCTTGATTAATAATTCCTGTTTTTACATTATCAGGAATAATAGCAACTCTGCCCAATGTGACTCCAGAACAACTCATTATTATATCACCTGACTTTACTTCAAATCTTTTCATTTCATTGAATTTATCTTCATCAATAAAATATCTAAGCTGATTAAAATGGTCATGTATTGCATGTTTTTGTTCATAAACAACATACCCTTCATCTTTAAACATAGATTTTTTTAGACTACCACAAAAAGGACCTCTTACAAA
>JBLIEY010000040.1:0-18654 GCA_047633475.1 Sulfurimonas sp. | reverse complement strand
TATATGAAAGTACTATTATGGATGCTTCCAAAAGAAGATAAGTCTATGTACTTTAAAAATGGATGTATGGAAAATACTGTATGTCTATTTCCTGTAGAAGATATCACTATCTTACCTCTTCTTATTGTTTTTGTAATTTTATCTTCTTTTGCAATATGGGGAGTTTGTTATGTGTTTAGATGCTTTGAAGCTAGAAAAGCTTAGAAATATTTGTTTTATAGATTTATATATATAAAAGGATAATAAAGATGAAATTACAACAAAAAATTACACTTTCTATTATGGGAGGAATACTTGTAGGTTTTAGTAGCTTTATGATTATAAATCATTTGATGATGCAAGAGACTGCAGGTATTGAGATTCATGAAAAGCTTGAAGCTAAATCAACAGGTTTAACTAATACAATCAACGAATGGTTAGGAGCTAAAAGAGATTCTGTAATTGCCTTAGGTAAAAGCATACAGACCCTTGAAGATAAATCTCCTGAGAATGTGAGAAAGTATTTGAAGTTATCGGCTGATTCTGTTAAATCAAATGGTGCATTGGTTTACTTTAAAGGGAAAAGACTTGTTCACACAAACCCAAAATTTCATGACCCAGCAAAAAATGTTGAAACACGAGCAGTGTATAAAACAGCAAAAGCCAATAACTTTAAACCAAGTATAACCCCTGTATTTAAAAGTCCAAAGGGTAATCAACTTATTATAGTAATGACAGCACCAATAGAAGGTGAAAGTTATGCAGGGGTAGTTGTTAATATTAAAGCTATTGAAAAGAGAATAGCAGATGCGAACTTTAATGGAGGCTACGCTTTTCTTATAAATAAAGACCATAAAAATATTTTTCATCCAAACAAAGAACTTCAAGGTAAGTCTTTAGGAAAAGTTGATCCAGAATTAAAATGGGTAGAAGATGAAATATTTTCTAAAAAGTCAGGTTTAATAGAATATGAAATAGATGGTATTGAAAAAATAATGCTTTTTAATACTATTGAATTAACAGGTTGGAAAGTAGTTATTACATTGGATAGAGATGTAGCGTATAGACATCTAAATGAGCAAACAAAAACCTTGTTATTTATTAGTATAGGATTCCTAATTCTAGCTACATTAGGTATTTACTTTTTACTTAATTCACAGTTTAAACCATTAGCTTCTTTAGAGTCAATGGTTAAGGACTTAAGTAGTGGTGATGGAGATTTAACACAAAGACTATCAGTTAAATCAAAAGATGAGTTAGGTGAAATAGCTAAGTCTATTAACATGTTTATACAAAAGATTCAAAACTTACTTATAGCATCTAAAGCTACAAGTAGTGAAAATGCTTCTGTATCACATGAACTCTCAACTACATCACAAGCAGTTGGTAAACGCTCAGAAGAAGAGAGTCTTATTGTTGCATCAAGTGTAGAACAAGGTAAAGATGTTTTAAGAGAAGTAGAAGCATCTACCCTTAGTATTCAAAACAATAGTGAGCAATTAGATATAGCTAATAAGAACTTCCAAGATATTCAACAAAAGATGAATACACTTAACACAAAACTACAATATGGTTCTAAAAAAGAGTTAACATTAGCTTCAAAACTTCAAGAGACAGCTCAAAACACAAAAGATGTTAAAGATGTATTGACAGTTATAGCAGATATAGCAGACCAAACAAACTTACTAGCTCTTAATGCTGCAATTGAAGCTGCACGAGCTGGAGAACATGGAAGAGGCTTTGCTGTTGTTGCAGATGAAGTTAGAAAACTTGCAGAACGTACTCAAAAGTCACTTGTTGAAATAAACTCTACTATCAATGTAGTTACACAATCTATAAGTGATGCAAGTGATGAAATGGATTTTAACTCTAAAGAGATATTAGAACTATCAGGAATCTCAGCTAACTTAGAAGCTAATGTAAGTGAGAATGCAGAGATACTAAAAAACAATATAAAAAGTAATCATCAAAGTGTTCAAGACTTTAAGCAAGTAAATGAATCAATCAATCAAATAATTCGACAGATTGAAGAAGTTAATACCATTGTAAGCTCTAACTCTAGAAGTATAGAAGAAGTAGCTAGTGCATCTGAGCATCTATCTTCTATGACTATGAAGTTAGATAGTGAATTAGGTCAGTTTAAGGTTTAAAAAAAAAGAAATTAAGTTAAATTTAATGTCTATGTTAGTTCTTTGACAAAGCAGTCCTATATAATATTTATTTAGATTTATAAGAATGCAAATAATGAGTAAGCTCAGTGCACATATTAGCAAATATTATATATAAGAACAAGGAAGCAAAATGATAGAGGTTATAAGCGAGTTAAAAAAAGAGATATCAAAAGTCATTGTAGGGCATTCTTCTATAATAGATTCTTTGATTGTAGGAATTCTTTGTGAAGGGCACATCCTAATGGAAGGTGTACCTGGAGTTGCAAAAACAACTACTATTAATGCCTTGTCAAAAGCTTTAGGATTGAAATTCTCAAGAGTACAATTTACCCCAGACCTTTTGCCAAGTGACATCATAGGCGCAGAGATATTTAATCCAAAAACAAGTGAATTTATTGTTAAAAAAGGTCCTGTTTTTACTAATCTTTTACTCGCAGATGAGATTAACAGAGCCCCTGCAAAAGTTCAATCTGCACTTTTAGAAGCTATGCAAGAACGTCAAGTTACTATAGCAGAAGAAACTTTTTTATTACCTAGACCTTTCTTTGTTTTAGCTACACAAAACTCTATAGAATCTGGTGGAACTTATACTCTTCCAGAGGCACAGTTAGACCGTTTTATGATGAAGATTTTTACTAACTACAATACAAAAGAAGAAGAGACAGAGATAGGAAGACGTATAGCATTAGAAACTAGCGAAGAAATCAATGCAGTTATGGATGAAGAAACTCTTAGAGGCTTGCAAAAGAAAGTAAAGACTATTCATCTTGATCCACCTGTAGAAGATTATATAACAGATATAGTTTTTGCAACAAGAGACCCAAAAGCTTATGGCTTAGAAGAGTATGCCCATTATATTAAGTTTGGGGCAAGTCCTCGTTGTACTATAGACTTGCACAAAACTAGTAGAGCTTATGCCCTGATGAATGATAGAGACTATGTGACACCTGTAGATGTTGCGTCTGTATGTAAAGAGGTTTTACGTCATCGTATCATCTTAAGTTATGAAGCAGAAGCTGATGGAGTTACAGTAGATTATATTATCAATAAACTACTTGAAACAATACCTCTTCCCTAATTATGAAAACACTTTCGTATAACCATATAGTTGCCCGTGCAAAACATCATGTTTTTGGTGATATGTCAGGCTCTTACACTTCCAAAAAAGAAGGTGATGGCTATGATTTTGCACAAATCCGAGCATATACTTATGGAGATAATGTCAAAAGAATTGATTGGAAGAAAAGTTCTAAAACTAGTGAATTACAGCAACGTATATTTTTTGAAGAAAAAGAAGTTTTTACTCATGTTATTGGCTTGCTAAACGGTTCTATGCACTTTGGTATTACTCGAATGAAGCAAGAAGTCTTAGCAGAAGTGATTGCCCTTCTTGGATTTAGTTCAGTAAAAGGGGGAGACCTTTTTTCCATCTCATTGTTTGGACAAGAACTTATACTAAAAACAGCAATCAGTAAAAAAGAAGGTACAGTAAGAGAAGCTACTAAAAAAGCATTAGAGCTTCCTCTATTAGGACAAAGTCTTGATTACAAAGCAATTGAACAATATACATTGTCTCATCTAAAAAAATCTTCGTTATTGTTTTTAGTAGGAGATTTTTTCGATATGCCAAAGTTAGATTTGATTAGTAGAAAACATACGGTTTTCGTCATTATAATAAGAGATCATTTTGAAGAAAAACCTGATAATCTAGGCTCTTTATTAGTAAAAGATCCTATAAGCATGAAAGAAGAAAGAGTTGTATTAGATGAAGTATTTATAAAAGAATATACAAAGAAACAAAAACTTCATGATTCTAAACTTGAAGAGTATCTAAAAAAGCATGGTATTAATTGGATAAAAGTTTATACTAACGAAGACCCTTTTACCAAGCTATCTTCTATGTTCAAGGCTTATTGATGTTTAGAGCATTTATGTCATATATGAAAGGTTTGCTAGGATTACATCCAACAGAGCGTAACTATGAATACTTTAACCCTGAAGGTGACTTTCAAGATATTCGAGGCTTAATGCCAATAGAAGATGCGACAATGATTCCTTTTATTATCTTACTTGTTTTTATCCTTTGTTTTATGGGATGGGGATTATATAAAATAATTAAACACATTAAGTATAAAAAATCAATCCAAGCTAAAGTTCTTGCAAAAAAATATCTATTGGCACTAGATATGGACGATGCTAAAACATGTGCTTATACATTTAGTATATGGGCACCACATCTCATCAAAGATGATAATATGACTGCATATGAAGAACTAGAAGAAAAGCTTTTTAAGTATAAGTACAAAAAAAGCACGAAACCTTTAGCTCTTGAAGAACAAAAAACATTAAACTCTTTTTTGGAAACTAATCATGGATAAGTTTGGATTTCAATACCCATGGGTGGGGCTTATTCTTATTGTTTATATTATAGCGAGCTTTGTTTTTAAGGCAAATCAAAATTCCTTTTATATTCCACATATACTAGCAATGCCAATACATGTAAAGCGGAATTGGCTCTCGCCATTGTTAAAATGGATAGGTATAAGTATGCTTATTCTAGCTCTTAGCTCACCATATTTTTCAAAAAGAAAAGAGCCTTTGCATCTTTCTCATACGATAATGATGATGATTGATGTTAGTAGTTCCATGAATGGGGCAGTAGTAGATGCAAAAAACTCTATTAAGGATATTAATGCAACTAGCTTAAGTGGTAGTAAGTTTGAGATTGCTAAACAAATAGCATCTGACTTTGCCATTAAACAAGAAAATAGTAACTTAGGAGTCATTGTATTTGGTGACTTTGCTTATGTTGCGACACCTTTAACGTATGATAAAAAAACAGTTTCAGATATTTTAAAAGGGCTTGAAGAGGGAATAGCTGGTTCAGGTACTGCAATGTATGACGCACTATTTCTTGGAGTAAGCCTACTTGAAAAAAATAAAGCTAAAGAAAAAGTAACTATTTTACTTACAGATGGATATAACACAGCAGGACGGATAGGCTTGTCTACTGTACTTAGAGCATTAGAATCACAAAAAGTAAAAGTTTATACGATTGGTATAGGGCAAAAAGGTGACTATGATGAGGCTGTATTAAACAAAATAGCCCTCTCAAGTAATGGTAAGTTTTTTACAGCCAATAGCTCCAATGCCTTAAAGAAAGTTTATGCACAGATAGATGCACTTGAGAGAAGTCTGCAACGCTCAACTGCAGAGTCTTCAATTGATTACCTTTTTATGTATCCATTAATGATTTCATTTTTTGCACTTCTTTGGTATATGAAATTCTCACTAAGGGAGAATAGATGATATTACTTTATCCTTATTTTTTAGTGCTTTTTTTTATTCCTCTTTTGTTTTGGATATATCTTATATATTCACAAAAAAAGTCAGTATTTACGCAAGAAGTAAAACTAAGACTGAGTACCTCATATAAACAAAATTCTTATACAAAGAGTCCATATCTTTGGCTTTTAATGTTTGCATTAATTACTATAAGTTTATCAAGACCATTGTTACTCGTGGATACAAAAAATGAAGGACAAAAGTTACCAATGGGAATGCTAGCTATAAATCTTGACATCTCAAAATCCATGCTTGCTGAAGATATAAGTCCTAATCGTCTTGAGTTTTCAAAGAATGCTATTATCAATATATTTAAGAAAATGCCAGATTTCAGAATTTCACTTAGTGCTTTTTCCAGAGATGTTTTTATGGTTGCACCATTTACTGAAGATAAAGAGACATTGGGTTTTTTACTTGAAAATTTAGATCAAAACTCTATGAGTAGCCAAGGAAGTTCTATTGAGGCTGTGATGATGGGAGCAGAGAAACTATATGCTCCTTTTAAAAGAGATGTGAAAGATGTTCTTATTGTAACAGATGGGGCTGATGGTTTAGGTATCCAAGAAGCTATAAAAAAAGCACAAGAGTATAATTTACGTGTACATTTATTCTTAGTTGGAACAAAAGAAGGTACAACCATTAAAGATAAAGATGGCAAGCTTATTGTTGATCAAGATGAAAAGAATGTCATTACAAAACGTGCTGATGAACTTCAAGAACTCTCAACCCAGACAGGAGGAGTGTTTGTTATTTCAAATGGTAGTTATTCTGATTTAGATTGGTTGTGTGAACAGATTAGTATAAAAGCTCATAAAGAAGAAACCTTACGTATTCAAAAGAATTATTCTAAAGAACTTTTTCATTACCCTTTAGCACTGGCAGCATTTATCTTATTTTTTATTGTAAATACCTTACACATAAAACAATTTACTAGGTTCTTACCATTGTTGCTATTGGGATTCCTCGCACCACAGAATCTTCATAGTGATATATTAGATTTTTTCAATATCATTAAATCAGAGTCGTTCTATAATTGGCGGGGACACAAAGAAGGACTAGAGTATTTTAAAAAGGTAAATGCTTCTAAGAACAGTGCATCTACTCAATATAATCTTGCTAATAGTTACTATAGAAATAATGACTTTGAAAAAGCGATTGAATTATATAGTGATATCAATACTACAAATCAAATAATACAATACGAAAGGCTTCATAATCTAGGTAATGCCTACTATAAATTAGGTCAAAATGAAGAAGCAATGGATGCTTATGCAAAAGCATTAAAAATAAGAAAAGAAAAAGCTACAGAATTCAACTTAGCGTATATAAAGAAAATGGATGAAAAAGCATCCTCTAAAAAAAGTAAGAAGAAAAAAGAAAAGAAGAAAAAAAACAAGAAAAAAGAAAAGAAAAAAGCAGGTAATAAAAAGCAAAAGAACACTAAACCAGGAAAAGACAAGAAGAAAGGTACTGCATCAAAAGCCACAAAACCTATGGACGCAAAAGAAGCTAAGAAATGGAAAAAAATACTTAGAGGGATTAAACCTAAAACAAAGCCAAAAATATTGATTAAAAATAAGAATGAGGGGAAAAGCAATGAAATTTATTGGTAGTTTATTATTAATGCTTTTTGCTCTTGAGCTGTTTGGTGCTGAAGCTTATTTGCAAAATAAGGTAGTTTTTGAAGGAGAGAGCGCAACACTAGTTATTCATATTAAGGGGAAAAATATTCGCTTGAAAAGAATACATAAAATAGAAGGATATAATGTAGTAGACCATGGTGGGCATTTTGAGACTAAGATAGTAAATGGTGAAAAGATTAGGGATGTTTATTATGAAGCCACTTTTTATCCTAAGTCTTCTATGACAATCTCAGCACTAGAGTTTAAGGTTGATGGTAAAATAGAGAGAACTAATCCAGTTGAACTTATACTTGAAGACAATCCAGCTAAACCATATATATTTGAAGCTTTTGTAAATAAAGACAATCCTATAGAAAATGAGATTATAAAATATAGTCTACGTTTTAAACATCTTAATAAGAAGAAATTTAAATTCTCTAAATTTATAAAACCAGATTTTCCAGGACTTTGGTTGGAGGGGGTTGGTTATGGTTCTACTTATATAGAAGGTGATTATATAGTACATGGAATTGATTATTATATTACAGCAAAAAAAACTGGTGATTTAATTATAGGAGAAGCAGGCTTAGAAGCAGAAGAAATAGGTGATTATGATGAACTGAGTTATAGAATGCATGCAAGAGAATTCGCATCTAAAACTGTTAAGATTCATGTTAAGCCAATGACACACAATGCTGAACTTGTCGGAAATTTTTCTATTAAAACCTTTACGAATAAAAAAGTCATTGAAGGTAATGAAATGCTTCAAGTGATTGTAAAAGTAAAGGGAGAAGGAAATTTTAATGATATTGAGCCATTTATACTTAATCTTAAAGAAGCTACTGTCACGAACAAAGATGCGAGAATAAGAACATTTCCTAGAGATGGTACAATCAAAGGCTCTCTAGTTCAAGATTTTTATGTTGGTAATGCGAAGAAAGACTTTGTTATCCCACCTTTCAAATTAACTTTTTATGATCTTAAAACAAAAACTGTCCGTACTGCCCAAAGTAACTCTATATCCATCCATGTAAATAATCCGATAATAGAACACGAACTTAGAGGTGGAAAAGAAGAACTAAAACCTGAAATAAAAAAAGGATTCCAAGTGTATAGTCTAAATATAATAATAGGATTTTTATTTGGTGTTATTTTTATTCTTGCGATGCAAGTTATTATGAAAAAGAAACACTCTAAAAAAACAATCAAACCAACTAATAATAAAACATTATTGCAAATGCTTTTTGCATATAAAGGTCAATCAAACAACATAGATGAATTAATAGAAAAATTAGAAGGAAAGCTCTATAAAAATAGTAAGGTTACTATCTCTAGTAAAGAGATTAACGAGGCTTTAAAGTATTTGTCAAAAAATCAAGTTAGTTAATAATTTAAAAAAAGTTGAGTTTCTAACCCCCGTATTTTTAACTTTTAATTTTTAATATATAACCATCACTAGAAATATTTTCAATCTCTATGGAATATAGTTGTTTTTTTATACGTAAAATCGCATTATGAAGAGCAGATTTACTTACATATTCTCCATCATAAGCATAATTTTCAAACATTTCATAAGAAACTAAGTTTCCAATGTTATAGCATAAGAGCCAAAAAACTCTACTGGTTTTATGTGGTAGAAAAAATGGTTCATTATTAAAGTAAATAATCTCTTTTTGATAGTCAATCGATATGTTTTCATTTAATATTTTAGTTGTATATTTTATTCTGCTTAAAGTCATTAAAAGGGCTGTTCTAAGATCGTTAATAGACAATGGTTTACGCAGAAAACTACAAACACCTTCTTTTATACTATGCATAATATTCTGATCTGTATCATATGATGTCATGACGATAAAAAGTTGTTCTGGTTTTAGTTTTAAAATCTCATCAATCATGTCTAAGCCATTTATTCCTGGCATATGAATATCAGTAACAATAACATCTATAGGATGATTTTTAAAAACTTCAAGCCCAGTAAAACCATCATTCGCTTCGAAAAAATTTAGACAATAAGGTTTAATTTCATGTTTAATAGTTTTTCTTGCTATTTCATCGTCTTCTACAACTAATACGGACAGTTTATTTAGCTTATTAAGTACTTGTATATTCATTTAATTATTCCTTAGTGTTTAACTGTGCTAAAAAAGAGAACCTAAATACTGTAGGCGAATTTGATTTGAATAAAGTCAAGTCACCCCCTAGTTTTTTTTGAGCAAGCATTTTTGCAAAATGTAAACCAATACCACTTCCTAAGTCTTTTTTAGAACTTTTAATATTTGTAAAAAGTTTTGTTTCTATATCTTTGCTAATCCCTTCTCCCCAATCAGCAACATCCATAATTATATTTTCTCCCTTAGTAAAAACAGAAATTTTTATTTTTTTCTTATTAATTTTTGATTTTTCAGATAAAGCTTCTTTTGCATTTTGTAAAAGCACAAGTAGAATTTGTTGTATAAAATTTTCTATTGATACTACATTAAAGTTATCTTCAGTTTTATTATCTATTTGAATAATAATACTATGTTTACTAAAGTCAATATATAAAACTTGTAATATATTTGTAATACATTCTTTTAAAGAAAATTCACTTATATTTTCATTGCATCTATAAAAATTACGAAATACACTAAAAGTTGTGGACATTAAAGAAATAGACTGTTGACTCATTTCAAGATTCTCTTTTAAATATTCAGGTGTGAGCGTTTTATTTTTTAATTGAGATAAAACTGATGAAGATAAAAGTTGAAGTGAGTTTATTGGTTGACTTAACTGATGATTTATTCCAGAAATTAAATTGCCTATTTCACTCATCCTTGAACGATGTGTTAGTATAAATTCATACTCATCTTTCTGTTTTTCGACTTTGTGTCTCCAAAATACGTGAAATAAATTAATAGTAATCATTAAAATAATAAAGCACACAAATAAAAAGCCTGTATTTATAGTAATTTTTTTAATTCCCGCAGACATGATATCGTCTTTATTCATGCCAATTCCAATAAACCAATCAAAATGTTTTATTGGACGAATAGTTAGTAAATCCTTGTTAAAGTCAAATTCTTCCCTAGCTTTTGTTGTATATATTTGTTCCTTTTCTCTTTTCAAAATAGATTCAAGTTTTTTGAGCGGAATATTTTTATTTGACATAGATAAAAAGTTCCCTTTTTGATCAGATATAAAATAATAGGCTTTTTGAGGAAGATGCAGTTTTTTGATTTTATTAAATATGAATTCACTTCTGATAACTCCACACATTACACCTATAAATTGTTTTTTTTCTGTAATTGGAGTACAAATATTAATAGTTGATGAATTAAGAGGTCCATGAAGTTTTAATGAAGTTAGAGTAGTTTTCATTTCATTTTTTGTATTAAGATACCATTCTTGTTTAATTATTTCACTTTTAGCCACAGGACCAATAAAAATAGGATTTTTTCTATAATCATGCACCATTTTGCCATTGAGTATAAGATACTTATTTGTAACTAAAATTTGTACTGCATCAAAATATTTATTGTTATTTAAAAAAAGAGTGGAAAACTTTTCTATTTTTTTTTCATCATAATATATTTTTTCTATTTCAAAATATTTCATAGTTGTTTCTAAGTTTTGAATTCGTTCTTCAATCCAAGAATAAATAGTGTATTCAATATCTTTGATAATTAATTCACGATTTTTTTCTGCCATAGTTATTAGTTCTTCCCTAACAACATAAAAACCGTTTGCCATCATTATTGTAAAAGCCAATGTAAAAAGTATAATTATATGATATATTTTATATTTATTAATATTGAGAAAAAAAGTTTTAAAGAATTTCATATTAACGCCTTCTTGTAGATAACTATAAAAATTTATTATACCATTTTAGATACAGTTACTTAATAGTTTTACGACCTATTTTTGAGTTCAATTTAAGAAAATTATATTCTAATAAATCTGATGCAAAAGATGCTGTGCTTATCATTAGAATAGTAGTTAAAGAAGGTTTTAATAATTTTTTTATTTTTCTTGAATTATAAAGATGACCTATAAACTAATATAAGTCACCTATTAAGTTTTCAAGAAAGGTATAAATTATATTATGATGGAATATTTAAACCAATTAGTTTAGAAATGTTTCCACTATAAATTTTTCGTACATCTTCTACCGGAAGATTAATAGCTTCAAGGCTACTACGAGCTCCTCCCATAAAAATAGCACCACTCTCAGCATCCATAGGAGCATCTGATCCAAATAATGTTTTATCAACACCGAAAAATTCAATAGCAGTTTTCAAAAGCTCAGGTGTGTGCCCTTGAGTTGCTGTATCAATATAGAAATTTTTATAGTGTTCTGCATATGGTTTAGAAATCTTTTCAGAGTAACGAAAACCAATATTTTGCTCGAAAAAATTCCAACCATTAGTAGCACGTTCTTTATATAAAGGAACAAGTGCACCTGCATGATGTATTACTATTTTTAACTTTGGATGCTTCTCAAAAACACCAGCAAATACTATACGTCCCATTGCATTAGTACTGTCTGATAACCATGTAAAAGCTTGAAAAGTTTGGTATTTAGATACCATTTTTTGAGGAGCAGGAAATGGAAGGTTTTCTTCATCTGCATACTCAGCTTTTGTTGGAGAAGTACCAGGGTGTAACCATAATGGAACTCCTAGTCTATCTGCTTCTGCATATAGGTTATCATTTTCATCAGCTTTTGGGCTAAAATAATCTTCATGGTCTGGTCTTTTTAAACTATAACCACACATGTATGTTCCACCAACCATACCTAATTCTTTAACAGCACGTCTAAATTCACCAATCATTTGATCTTTATCTAATGTTGGAAGAACAGCTACTGCTCTAAAATGTTTAGGGTATTTTTTAACTAAAGCAGACATCTCATTATTCATAAGTTGTGCTGCCCCAAGGCTAACTTCTTTAGTAATATATGGTGCAGGAATAGTTTCAATCCATGGAGTTGGAACAATGATAGTCATATCAATTCCTTGCTTTTCCATCAGTGCAATACGCTTTACTGGATCAATGATTGTAGGAACGCCTCCAAACAAAGAACGATAAACATGTTTAAAGCCTTTAATAGGAGGTAATCCAGCTACTTTTGGATTTCTAACTGCATCTTCTAAAAAATCGAGAACTTTTTCAGATGAGAAATGCGCATATGAATCTACACGAAATTGCTTTGGATATTTTATCGCTTTATTTGTGTCTTCTGCTAAAACTGTTCCCGGAATTACTGCTAATCCTGCAGCGCCTACAGTTGCTGTTGCCGCTGTTTTAAGAAAATTTCTTCTTTGCATAATTTAAATCCTTTTGTTATAAGGCTATGTACTTATAACAAATACATAGCCTTTAATTGTAAAATAAAAACTAATAATTAAATTGTTTTTATCACCTAAAAAGTACACTTTATAAAATTACTCCTAAGATATTAAATCTTAATATCTGGAGTAATCTTAATAAGTGTTGCCGAGCGAAAAAAGATGATTCTCCACAATATTGCACCAATGAAAAAAGGTACTAATATCGCGGGTGCAAACATAATATAATCAGTATTCATCAAAAGTGAAATGGCCATTGCAAACGGAATAATCAACCCTACTATGATAAAGTTAGTGTAAAGACTTTTGTTTTTCTTTGAGCTTAATGCTTTTTCAGCAGTTACTGTTGCCTTAATAGCTCTAGCTCTAAAGGCATATGTAATTATTGCCTCTAATGCTAATAGTACCAGAAGTACAAAACCAATAGTCTTGCTTAATTCTGCTGTTAAATTACCTACAATGTAATGAATAGATGTAAGTCCTACTATTCCAAATATTATAGTTGACACAAAGTACTCATATACTACAAGAGGCGTATTCCATGATGGTCGAGCACGTAAATGATAGACTTTACCTGTTACAAATATAAATGCAAGTGAAAAAATCAGGACAATCATTCTCAGAGGAACAATCCAACTACTTGATTCGTAAAAGTAAGAGACTAATACTAAAGAGAAAATAGATATTAGCGCTAAAGGTGCTATGATCGCTTCCCAACTCATTGCTGATTTAAGGTTTGAAAATGAATTAAGAATACGCCCAGGTTTTCCTAGATGGAATAAGCTTAATGCTAAACCTGAAGTAGTTGTTGCCAATGCTAAAAACGTTACTAGTACCTCTGATGTGTTAAAAAAGAGTGATCGTGCAATAATATATACAACTAGCGTGCCAAGTCCTAACCTTACAAGTAATGTTAGGAATATTAAAGTATATTGTTCTTTCATTTGAATACCGTCCTTTTTGGTTTAAGATAATAAACATTAGGTTCTGATCCTAATTCTTCACCAACACGAAATAATCGTTCATTATTGTTTGCAACTAACTGAGCTACTTCACTATTTGGGTCATTCATATCGCCAAAAAATCTTGCTTTTGTGAAACAGTTTGCTGTACAATTGGGAAGTTGTCCCTGCGCAGTAAGATGTGAACACATGTCACATTTTTGAACAATATGTTTTTCTGGATGTGTTGATCTAGCTTCATAAGGGCAAGCCCAAATACAATATCCACATCCAATACAAAGATCTTCATCAACTTGAATGACACCGTTGTCATCTACAAAAGAAGCCTTTGTTGGACAAACTTCTACACATTCAGGTTCTGAACATTGCATACAAAGCCTTGGCAGATAATACATCTGAAGATCTGGATAAGTTCCAGTAGGACCTTCTTGATGTACCCAACTATATTGTGTACCAGCTGGAAGGTCATGAACATTTTTACATGAAACTACACAGCCTTTACATCCTACGCATTTTTCTAAGTCAATTACATGAGCATATCTCTTTTTCATTTTTGATTCTCCTTTCCTTTAAAATATTCTGACTCATCAAGATTTAAATATGGAAAATCTGGAATATGTGACTTATCCGCTTTATACATCTTAACCGGTTTAGCACGCATTTCTGGAGAACCAAATTCTGGACTAACTGTTGTCCTATCAACAATAATATTGATATTTGAAATATGGTTAGGAAAAGATGGAAGTCCTAATTCTTCACAACCTTGCCACCACCCATGAGGCGCTGAAATAACGCTAGGATGAACTCCATTTGAAAGCTCTGCAAACATTTGTACTTTACCAGTAGATGATTCAATCCAAACAAGATCATTTTGCTTGATATTCAAAGATGTTGCTGTTCTAGGATTAATCATTACCATTGGAAATGGAGATAGTTCACGTAACCATGAAATATTTCTATAAGCTGAATGATAAAAATTAGAATACCTACGACCTGTTACAGCTATAAGTGGATATTCCTTAGTTGATGCTGGTGGAGCTACATAAAGTGGCATAGGTTCTGCTCCTGACATTGAAGCAACATTTGAGAAAAGTTCTACTTTTCCTGAAGGTGTCTCAAATGCTCCTCTTTTCTCAAAGGTTCTATAAACTTCTGGTGCATATTTTATAAATTGTTTGTCTTTTAGCTCATCCCAGGTAACTCCGTCTGTTTCAAGTTGCCAGTCAAATAACTCTTCTTCTGTCTCCCATGGCCATGCTTCTGGTGCAATACGTCTTCCTAGCTCTCTCATAAACCAGATATCAGACTTGCGTTCAAATAGTGGCTCAATAGATTTTTGTTGTGCAAAGAAATATCTTGCTGTAAGCTCATCAGCTACATAATCACGCTCAAGCCAATGTGCAGAAGGTAAAACAATATCAGCTAATTCTGCAGTCGGAGATATAAAATAATCCATTACAACTAAGAACTCAACTTTACGTAGTGCCTTTTCTGTATGTGCTGGATCTTCACACCACGATAGTGGATTGCCCTGAATACCAATATAGGCTTTAATAGGATATGGTTTTTCTGTTAATATTGCATCCCAAACAGCACTTGGTTGGCTAACTGGATAAAGTGATAAATCACCAAGTTTTTTCTCTTTTTGTATTTCAGGATCTTCTCCTGTAAGTCTTGGTCCAAGCATTTCATTCCAAAATGGAATAAAAACATTACCACCTTTAACATCCACGTTACCTGCTAATGCAATAACACAACAAATATCTCGAATTGTATGCCAAGAGTTAGCATGTTCTTCAATACCTTGCATCTGATTAATACATGCACCAGGCGAAGATTTTGCATAAAGGCGACCTGCTTCACGAATTTGATCAGGCTTAAGCCAAGTAATTTCTGCAGTATATTCAGGTGTATATGGTTCTACACGTTCAAGTAATATACTCCATGCTGTTGTAGCTTGTATTGTTTTCCCATCTTTTGTAGAAACTTCAAATATACCTTCTAGCTCAGGTTCGGCACCTTCAGTACCCATAGGAACAACTTTTCCTGTTTTATTATCATATACCATGAACTTTTCATCTTCATTGCAATCCATAACCATATTTGAAACAATAGGTTTATTAGTGCCAACTTCAATAAGTTGAGTTGAATTAGTCCACTTATAAACAAAGTCTTTGTCATAAAGATTTTCTTTGATCATAAGACGCATCCATGCCAATGCAAGAGCACCATCAGTACCAGGTTTAATAGGTAACCAATAGTCGGCTTTATGTGCTAATGGATGTTCAAAGTTAGGATCAATAACAATAAGTTTTGCACCGTTTTTACGTGCTTTACCCATTGGTGTATTTGTAAATGAACCTTCAGTCCAACTTGGGTTGGAACCCCAAAGAACAATACACTCAGAATGCTCATACTCAGCACCATCCCATATACTAAACATTCCTAGTGTAATCATACTTGTCATCATTTGTGGAAGTAGACAGATGTGTGCAGGACAACACCAATGATTCATTCCAAAACTCTTTCCTAGTCTTTGATTCCATTGATTTGTTCCACGTCCAGTTCCTTGTCCAAAGACAACAGATTCTGGCCCAAGTTCTTTTTTGTAATTTATAAGTTTCTCTGAAATAGTATTTAATGCTTCATCCCAAGAGATTCTTTCCCATTTACCTTCACCTTTTTCACCAACTCTTTTTATTGGGTAGTTAACGCGATCAGGATGATTTAAAATCTTTTTTCCAGCTTGTGCTTTTGAACAAATTGCACCTTGTGTTTGGGGGTTGTCAGGATTACCTGTGATTTTATAGACTTGTTCATTTGCATCTACATAGACAAGAACACCACATTTACTGTGACATTCAAAGCAGTTTGTTTGTACTATCCTGCTACCATCTGGCAGTACTTTGACTGATTTTGGGTATTTTGTATTTTTGGCTGTAACCTTAGTATCTTGATACTTTTCTTTTTCGGCAGCGTTACCTGATTCAATCATAATTGAATTTCTCCTTATATTAATTTAGAATTTATATTTAACTAAATATATTTTTTAATGAAAACTGCATTTTAATCGCATTAACTGGACAAATATCAATACAAATCTCACAATCATTACAATGTATTCTGTCAATAACACATTTATCCCCAACACGAGAAATTGCAATTTGGGGGCACACAGGGAGGCACATCCCACAATTTCTACATCTATCTTTTAAAATTTCTACATGTTTGAACTGCAAAACATTCCTCCCTAAATATATTATTTTAGAATTTCAACAAGCAGTATAAAAAAACATTCTCACTAAAAACTCTTAAAAATCTTAAAATTATCTTAACTTTAAAAAGTAATAAAAGAAATACAAATGAGTTATGAAAGTTTGACTTGATTAAAAAGATGTGGAAGATTTGTTCTTAAACTCTTATATGCAGTTCTAATTCTAGGGTGAGTATAATAGAGTGCTCCTCTAGTTGAGGATACACCTATTTAATCTAAAAAATCTTTGCAAATATAGTATTAGTGATAAAGCTTTGAAGTGACAAGTTTTATTGGAATATCTTTAAAAGCCTTTTTTAATATCTCTGTATAAATCTTCTATACTTAACATCTGTTGGCGTTTTAATGACAAAGAGTTCGGCATTTTGCTCTACATTAAATGATACTGTGCTCGCTCCTTGTAAAACATAATAGTCATCTTTAACAAGTATCTCACCATCTAGTACAACTTCTCCATCTAAAAGATAATATGAGTAAGTATACAGAGGGTCTATACTATCGCTAAACAAACCAGCATTAAAGATTGTTTTTTTAATCTCCAAACCTTCGGTAATAGATTTAATTACACCATTTTTACCAATATAAGTAAGAGTTTCTTTCTCTCCTTGCACTTTGCTATGAAAACTCTCTTGTGCATAATCTTTATAACTTGCATTTTGAGTCATAGTTTTTGAAAAATCAGGGTCGAACCATATCTGAAACATTTCAGTTCCTTTTAAAATTCGCTCAGAGTGTGAAACGCCAGAACCTGTTTGTGTAACTTGAACACCACCTTTGTTTAAAGGGGTGTAAACCTTTGAAGCTGTATCAAAATGTTCTAAAGAACCTTTGAAAATGAAAGTAATAATTTCAAATCCCTCATGTGGATGTAGAGGAAATTCAGCTGTTTCATGAGCTACTAAATGTGCCCAGTAAAAAAGGTTTGAGTAAGCCTGCGTCCCACTTCTGTTAGGAAATGGGATAGGCTTATTTTCTGTAAATGCCCCACCAAAAAGTGGCTCTATCTGTTGCTCTTCTTTTTTTAAATGTTTGATCTTACTCATAACTTATCTCCTCTTTATATATCCATAACTCCAGAATAATTCACACCTGAAAGTTTTGCCATCTTTTCTTCCCATGTTGCTAAATCATTTTTGCTAAATTTACTCAAGTCATCATGTCCACATGCTCGTGCCATCACTTGCAGCAACTGCTTTAGGAGTGAAAGATGTTCCCACATGTGCAAAAATGAACTTTTACAGGCTTATTATCTGCTATAACTGGATTACTCATTTGTCATCCTTTTTGAGTATTACTTTATGCTTGACTTGATAGTATTTTACTATAAGCATCTTTATGACCGACCATGACTAAAATAGTAAAAACAGTAAGTATTAAAGCACCTCCAATACCTGATGGATCTAAAAATAGATGTGCTAATGTAGCGTTCACCATTACAGGGATAACTACAACTGCCATTAAAGCAGTAAACTTATTTGTAATAAATGAAAGTCCAGCGACTATTTCTACTATAGCAACTAATTTCATAAAATATCCAGTTGTAAATAGAGCACCCATAAATGCACTCATTTCTGCTGATGCTGGAGGCATAGGAATAAAATTTAAAAACTTATTTAAACCAAAAACTACTAACATTAAACCTGCGAGAATCTGAATTCCCAAAAAAACTTTATCTTTCATAACACATCCTTTAATTTTCTTGCACCTTATAAATAGTGCAATTACACTAAAATTATATATTAAGATAAATACAATGTCAAGAGCAATTGCACTAATATGTATTATTTATATGTTTTAAATAATAAAAAATATCTATACACAGGTGGCTAAGGGGAATTGTAAAATTATTGACAGTATAGAGTAATTACACTATAATTATAATATAAGGAATTGAAATGTCAAGAAAAGAGGATATTTTAGAAACGGCTCGTGAACTTTTTAATGAAACAGGTACTCAAGCCTCTACTACAAACC
>JBLIEY010000039.1:0-18950 GCA_047633475.1 Sulfurimonas sp. | reverse complement strand
AATATGCTTTTTCTAAGATTGAAGATGCCCAAAAATTTCAAAAAAAGAATTTAGGAAAAATTCTGAATTATCAAGATACTTATCAAGTTGCAAAAAGAGATTTAAAAAAAGAAGTACTTATTTCAAAAACTAAAAAAGAAAAAATTTGGTACAAAACAGGTAAAAAACTATACACAACTAAATGCAATCAGATACATAATGTTATAACTTATGGCAGTATAGCAACTTTAAAAGCCGATTTAAAAAAAGACTGCAATATTCTAAAAGACAAGAACCTTCAAATGGTAGCCGTTTATTTGTGGGATATAATAAGATTAGATAAAGCGATAGTAAAGCATGAGGTAATTGAGATACCAAAAGATGCAACATGTCCTATATGTGGTATGTTTGTTTATAAGTATCCTAAATGGGTAGCAATGATAGATGGAGATAAAAAAATCTATTTTGATGGTGTAAAAGATATGATTAAATATTATTTTGCACATAAACATGATTTAGATTTAGAAGATCTGTATGTAACAGATTATTTTTCATCAACTAAAATGAAAGCAAAAGATGCATATTACGTATTTGCTTCTAATATATTTGGACCTATGGGAAATGAGTTAATACCTTTTAGAACTGAATTTAGTGCTAATGCTTTTAAAAGAGATCATTTTGCTAAGTCAGTGAATTCTTTTTATAATATTGATCAAGAACTATTAGACGATCTTGAGGAGCTATAAATGTATTTTTTAAAAAGAATGGTATTAGTTTTTATAGTTTTATTAATAATTATGATGTATGATTATAATAATTATAATTTTGTTGAAAAAGAAAATGAGATAAAAGACATTTCATCTAAAATGGTTTTCACAGTTGCAGCTTTCTCATTTAAATCAATTGATTATAAAAGGTTTGTTTATGATAAATAGAAATTTTGTAGATTTTTCAATACTCCTCCTTCTCAAAGATAAGAAAGAATATCTGTTTAGTTTTTTTATATTTATGTTTATAGTATTTTTGGCAACTTCAATCTTATTTATATCAGACTCAATAAAGAAAGATTTATTTACGGCTTTGCAAGAACAACATCAAATCATAGTGAAAAATACAAAATCTGGTAAATCTACATTGTTAAATGATGAACATCTTGATAGTATTTTGCAAATATCTGGAATATCTAATGTTGTTGGTAGAGTTGATGGGTACTATGACTTCGCTCAAAATAGACAGTATTTCCATGTAGTTGTTGATAACTCTTTAGATGATGATAGTATGATTGTATCCTCTTATATTAAGTCTATTTTAGAAAAATTTGATTATAAAGATCAATTCAATTTTTTAACTGAAGAAGGCATTATTGAGTTAAACATTGTAGATGTTATAAAGTCAAATATTATTTCAAATGATGTTGTCTTAGTGAATAGTAAGGTTGCTAGAAATATTTTTTGTATATATGATGACGAGTACTCTTATTTAGATGTTTTTGTCCCTAATGATAATGAGATAGATTACATTTTATTAAAGATTGTAGAAATATATCCAAGTATAAAAGTAAAGTCTAAAAATGAATTAAAATCTGACTATGATTATATTTATTACTATAAAGGTGGTATCTTTATGATTTTATATATAGTCTCAATGATATCATTTTTTATACTTTTGAAAAATCAAATATCTTCTGTATTTGGTGAAAAGAAGCGGGAGATAGCAATATTCAGAAGTATAGGTTTTGCAATAAAAGATATTATACTTCTTAAATTTATTCAAAATAGTGTTGTTGCACTTTCTTCTTATTTCATTGGCGTATTTTTGGCATATGTATATGTATTTGTTTTTGATGCTCCATTGCTTAAAAATATATTTTTAGGAAATGATGCCAATAGTATTATTTTTACACCAAGTGTAGATATAAAAACTCTCTTTTTAATGTTTATATTTACTGTTATTCCATTTTTAGCATCTATCCTGTTACCTTCTTGGAAGATAGCAGCAGAAGATATGAGTGAGGTAATAAAATGACATCAAAAATATTGATAAGAAATTTATATAAAATATATAACGAAAATAAAGACAATGAGTTTTTTGCTCTTAAAGATATAAATATAGATATAAATAATGGCGAGATTGTTATTATCAAAGGTATTAGTGGAAGTGGCAAGAGTACTTTGCTTTCACTAATGGGAGCACTTAGTAAACCAAGTAGAGGTGATATTTTGGTAGATGAACAAAATATTGCAAAGCTTCCTGATATCTTTGCTTCACGTTATAGAAATGAAGATGTAGGATTTATATTTCAATCATTTAATTTAGTAGATGGTCTAAGTGTTTATGATAATGTTAAAGCTCCCTTAGTTTTGAGTAAACTAAAAGAAAGTGAATTAAAGAAAAAAATAAATATAGCTTTAGAATTGGCAAACATTTCTCATAAGTCCGAACAAATGGTTTCTAATTTAAGTGGTGGTGAAAAGCAAAGATGTGCAATAGCTAGAGCATTGGTAAATTCACCTTCTATTATATTAGCAGATGAGCCTACAGCGAATCTAGATAGAAAAAACTCATTACTATTTGTAGATATTTTAGAAAAATTTAAAGAATTAAATAAAACTGTTGTCGTAGCAACTCACGACTCAATATTTGATAATTTATCCTTTGTTGATAAATGCATAAACATAGAAGATGGGGTTATTATCTAGTGTCTTTATTTTTATTAAATGATATAGTGGTCTTCCTTTTTATTGAAGTGATTCTTTTTCTTTTGATGTTTATAAGTGAGCTTTCTGTTTTAAAAGTTTTAAAATCTTGGAACTTTAGTGCAACTACAACTAAGCAATATTCTTTGGAAAAAAGAAATTACCTAATAAATACAATTATTTATTTTGCAGTTACAGTAAAAATAGTTATGTTTGTATTCTTTATTAAATCATTAGATTCACTTTCTCATTTAGTTCCAGGTGCAATGTGTACTACCGGAGTTATTGGCGCAAATGCTTATGGAAATGTATTATTATTGTTTAAAATATTTATTCTATTTTTGCTTGGTATCTGGATTGTAATTAACAAGCTTGACTTACAATCAAAAGTTTTTCCATATATAAGAGAAAAGTATTATCTTTTTAGTTTTATTTTTGTTCTTCTATGTATTGAGTTTGTTTTACAAATTCTTTTTTTTACAAATATACCGTTGAGTGTACCAGTGTTTTGTTGTAGTACAGTTTTTCAATTAGATAATTTGCCATTTGAGTTAGATTTATTAGGACTAATGATTATATTTTATTTACTTTATATTATTATATTAGTATCTTCTGTATTTAAAAATAATATACTCAGTTTTTTTGCCAATGTACTTTTCCTATTCACGTCATATTATAGTGTTACTTACTTTTTTGGTACATATATTTATGAAATGCCAACTCATAAATGTCCATACTGTATGTTGCAAAAAGAATATTTTTATGTTGGGTACTTTATTTGGTTTTCTCTATTTTTAGGTGTATTCTTTGGTATAGCACCATATGTTATTGAATCTATTACATTAAAAAAATATGATCATTTATATAAATATTGTATATATTTTACTAGCATCTTTGTACTTTTATGTTCATATTATGTTCTTGTTTATTATATTAAAAATGGTGTACTGTTATGAAAAAACTCTTCACATATTCAATGATGAAAAGAGTGTTGCCATATTTAGTCCTGATTCTTATAGGTGCATATTTATTTAATTTTGCTCAAGACACTAATGAAAACATATATTATCTTGATGGTAATACAGAAAAAAATCCTCTCCCTATTTCAGAAATAAAAAAAGAGAAAACAATTATATGTAGCGATTGTGGAATGATGTTGAAAAATCTTAGCACATCAGCACAAGTAGTAACTCCAAGTGGAAGGACTTATTTTTTTGATGATATTGGATGTATGGTTCGTTGGGTTAATGAGCATCCTTTTAGTGAAGAAGTTATTATGCTTGTTTGGGTTCCTGAGGTTACAGGTTATATAGACGCAAGGTTGGCTTGGTATATTAGAGATGGTGTAACACCAATTGGTTATGGAGTTGTAGCATATGGAACTTCTATGGGCGCTCTTCAAAGTCAATTTACATTTTCTGCTTATGAGTCTGGGTATGATGATTATGGTGGAGAACAAGAAGATGGGAAAGAAATATATGAATTTGACGAGATTAAGTCATATATCCTTAGAGGAGAAACTCTTCTTCATCCAGTTGTAAGAAAATTAATATTGAAGTAAATTAGACGTTCATTTGTACTAATTTACTTTAAATCTATTAGCCCCTTTTTTATCTTCCACTCATTTTTTACTTCATGTATATTTGATTTTTTTAATCTTTGAATAAAATACTCTCTTGAAACTTCTTTAGCCCCTAAACTTTTCAAGTGATTTGTTGGAACTTGACAATCAATAAAGTCAAATCCCCATTCTTTTAGATGTCTAACTAAAACAGTATAAGCAGATTTTGATGCATCGCTAACTTCTGCAAACATTGACTCCCCACAAAATACTTTTCCAATTACTAAACCATATACTCCGCCAACTAAAACATCATCTTGATAACTTTCAACACAATGCGCTATTCCCATACCGTGAAGTGTTGTGTATGCTTCAATAATGTCTGAACTAATCCAAGTGCCTGCTTGACCACTTCTAGGTACTGTTGAGCATTTATGCATTACTTTTTGAAAGTTAGAGTCAAATTTATAGTTAAACTTTTTAATACTTTTTTTTAGTGACTTACTTATCTTAAAATCATCTAGTTCCATTATTAGCCTAGGACTTGGAGACCACCATATTATAGGATCTTCATTACTAAACCATGGGAATATACCATTTTGATAAGCACGGATAAGCCTTGAAGGACTTAAATCTCCTCCCCAAGCTAAGATACCATCTTCATTTGCCTCAGATGTATCTGGAAAGTTTAGCTCATATTTATTTAGTTGAGGAATCATCTAGTTCTTTGAAATCTAAAATCAACTCTTTTTTGAAGTCAACTTCTACTATCCCACCTTTTTTAAGTTTTCCAAATAGTATTTCATCACTTAATCTATTTGTTATATTATCTTGAATAAATCTTTTTAGAGGTCTAGCCCCCATTTCTTTTGAGTATCCACTTTCTGCAATGAAGTCTTTAGCTTTATCGGAGATTGTTACATTAATTTTTTTCTTTTTTAGGTCTATATTTAATTCATTTATAAATTTAATTACAATACCTTTAACCGTATCTAGACTTAGATGTTCAAAGTCTACAATAGCATCTAGTCTATTTCTAAATTCTGGAGTGAAGAATGATTTTAACTCTTCATTTTTTGAAATGGATTCATCTTTGTTAAATCCCATTACATTTCTTGCACTTGCTCCAATATTTGAAGTCATAATTAGTATTACATTCTGAAAGTTTGCTTTATATCCATTGTTATCAGTAAGAATAGCACTGTCCATTATTTGAAGTAAAATATTTACTAGGTCAGGATGTGCTTTTTCTATTTCATCAAGAAGTAAAACAGTATACGGATGCTTTTTTATAGCCTCAGTAAGTAGTCCACCTTGCTCAAATCCTACATATCCTGGAGGTGCACCAACTAGGCGAGAAAGAGCGTGCTTTTCCATGTACTCACTCATGTCAAAGCGTTCGAAATTTACACCTAAAGTTTTGCTTAATGATATTGCCAATTCTGTTTTTCCAACACCAGTAGGGCCTGAAAAAAGAAAAGATGCTATTGGCTTATTCTCAGGAGTAAGACCAGCTTTAGAAATTTTAATAGCCTTTACAACTTCCTTAACAGCTACCTCTTGACCAATTACTTTTTCTTTTAAGTTACTCTCCAAATTCATAAGAGAAGTTGTTTCATCTTTTGTTACTTTTGATCCTGAGATGCCAATAATACCTGAGATGGTTTTTTCTATATCAAAGGCAGTAACTTTTCTTTTATTTGTTTTGCTTAAATGAAATGAAGCCGCTGTCTCGTCTATAAGGTCTATGGCTTTGTCTGGTAAGAATCTATCAGTTATATATCTTTTTGATAACTCAACAGCACTTTTAAGAGCTTCATTAGTGTAAGTAACATTATGATGTTCTTCATACTTATTTTTTAGACCTTTTAAAATTTGGTAACTTATTTTTTTAGATGGCTCATTAATATCAACTTTAGAAAATCTTCTGCTTAGAGCTTTGTCTTTTTCAAAACCATTTCTATACTCTGCAAAGGTAGTTGCACCCATACATTTTATCTCTCCAGATGCAAGAGCAGGCTTTAATTGATTTGCTGCGTCCATTGTTCCACTTGTCGCTCCGGCACCTATTAACGTGTGGATTTCATCTATAAATAGTATGGCATTTGGGTGTGATTGTAACTCATCCATTACGCCTTTTAGACGTTTTTCAAAGTCACCTCTGTATTTTGTTCCTGCTAGTAGTGCGCTTAAATCTAAAGCAAAGAGTTCAGAATCTTTTATAATATCTGGAACATCTCCACTTGATATATTAAGAGCTAAGCCTTCAGCAATTGCAGTTTTACCAACACCTGCTTCACCAACTAAAATAGGATTATTTTTCTTTCGTCTACATAAAATCTGAATTACTCTTTTTATTTCACTTTCTCTACCAATAACTGGATCAATTTTTCCTTCTTTTGCTTTATCTAAAAGGTTTAAACAATATTTATCTAAAAATGTTTCAGTATTTTTACTTGTATCATCTGTATTGTTATGAGAGATTAGTTCTAAAACTTCTAATTTAGATATCTGATATTCACTTAGAAGTGTGTAACTGAAACTATTTTCTTCTTCGTAAAGTGCAGCTATTAAATCACCTACATCAGCACTTGGCTGTTGAGCACTTTGTATGTGTTTTACCATATTGTCAATTAATCTTGAAAGTGCTACACTCTCGTAAGGGTCTTGTTTTATGTCAGCAGGAAGTGAATCTATGTTTGTTAAAATATACTCACTAAGAGCTTCTTTCATTTTCTCTACATCACCACCGCATGTGCGAATAATTTCTGCACCATCTTTTGAATTTAGCAATAAGTAGAATACATGTTCTATTGTTAAATATTCATGTCTTAGTTCTCTTGCGTATAGAATTGATTTTTGAAAAATCTCATTTAAACTTGTACTGATCATTTTATTCTTCCTCCATGATGGCTTTAAGTGGAAAACCATTGTCTTTTGCTTTTTTATGTACTTGCATAACTTTTGTTTCAGCAATTTCATGTGTAAATACACCACATAAACCACGTTCTTTTTTATGGATATCAAGCATAATCTTTTCTGCTTGAGCATAATCTTTATGAAAAATATTCATCAGTATATCAACAACAAAATCCATAGAAGTATAGTCGTCATTTAAAAGAAAAACTTTGTACTTTTTTGGATATTTGATTCTAACTTCATCATAAAGTTCTAAATCTGTATTTATTGCCATTGTTTCCTACTTTGTTGCTTGAATAAAATCGTTAATAATATCTTGAGGATTTTCAAGACCTACAGATATACGAATTAAACCATCATAGATACCTAGAAATTTTCTAGTTTCTTCATCAAAATCTCTGTAAATGGTAGATGCCATATGCAGCGCTAATGTTCTATTATCCCCTATGTTAGCTGTGAGTGTAGCAAGTTTTGTTTTGTTTAAAAAATCAAATGCTTTTTCTTTACTGCCCATATCTATAGTGAATAGTGTTCCACAACCATTTTTAAAATCACTTAAATATCTTTCATGATGAGGATGAAATTTTAGGCTAGGGTGGTTAATGTTTAAACCAAACTTACTAAGTTCAGAAGTTATTATTTCTGTACTTTGTGTTATTCTGGAGAGTCTAAGAGGAAGTGTTTCAAGTCCTAACATTGTTTGATAACTAGCATTAGCATTTGCACTCATACCAAAATCTCTTAAAGCCCTTTTTTTGGCATTTGCAACTAGTGCCATTTGTCCAGCACCTTTAATAAACTTTTCTAAAAAAGAGTATCTTGGAGTTTTTAATTTATCCTCGCCTTCATTTGGTGCCCGAAAAACTGCACAACCACCAAGAGCAGAAGAGTTTCCAGAGATGACTTTTGTCGTTGAATAGATGCTTATATCTGCTCCAAGTTTCAAAGGTGAGATGCTTAGAGGTGTAACTGTGTTATCTATGACTAAAATAACTCCAGTATCATTTGCTATTTTTGCAATACGTTTAATATCAGGAAGTCTCATATTTGGGTTTCCAACACTCTCTAAAAATATAATTTTTGTGTTTTCATTTACTGCATCTTCTATCTTAGTAAAATCATCAACATCAAAAAAGTTTGTTTTTATACCAAATCTAGGTAGAGTTTCTGAAAAAAGTGCGTAAGTACCTCCAAATAAACCACCTATGGAAATGATTTCATCTCCAGATGCAAGAAGTGACATTGCTACTAAAGTTGTTGCTGCCATACCAGAACTTGTTGCTATTGCCCCAACTCCACCATCCATTTTTGCCATGATTGATTCTAGCTTCGCTGTTGTAGGATTTCCCATA
Source organism: Sulfurimonas sp. (assembly GCA_047633475.1). Lineage (GTDB taxonomy): Bacteria > Campylobacterota > Campylobacteria > Campylobacterales > Sulfurimonadaceae > Sulfurimonas. The sequence goes on along the minus strand of JBLIEY010000039.1, from coordinate 10,443 downwards.
CGAGCATATAGTGGTTTTTTAACACTTCCTTCAAAAATTCCTTCTGCTATTTCCGGTGTTTTGTAAGAAAAAGCTGCAGAATTTATAATAACGGGACTAACCGCTCCATCTTTATTGCCAACTGACTGGACAAATTCGGTACAATACTCTTCAAAATTATTCATTTATATATAACCTTATTAATAATAAGAGATTATAGCAAAGTAGAGATAAATATGGGAAAACGTTTTTTTATTACAGCTACAAATACAGATATAGGTAAGACTTATACAACTAAACTGCTTTTGCGTGAATTAGCATCTAGAGGTTTGAGAGTAGGGGTTATAAAACCTATAGAAACTGGTGTTGTTGATAATTTTGCTCCTGACGGAAGTGAACTTTTAAAGCTTATTAAAGAGCTAAACAGTGAATTTGAAAATGTAAACCTACAAGATATCGTTCCTATAACTTATGAACTTCCAGCAGCACCTTTGATTGCTTCTAATTATGCAAAGTTAGATTTTAAAAAAATCGACTTAGCAATAGAAAAACTTGAAAAACTATGTGATATTCTAATCATAGAGGGAGCTGGTGGACTTTATGTTCCGGTAGATGCTGATATAATGATGGTGGATTTAATAAAGTACTTTAAAGCTTCTGCTTTACTTGTAACTCACTGCTCACTTGGATGTATAAATGACACACTACTTAGTAAAAAATTACTTGAAGATGAAAAGATTAAACATCAAGTGGTTTTTAATTGTCGTGATGATGACAATGATTTCGCAAAAGTTTCAGAGCCGTACTTTCTAAAAAGCGGTTTCAAGGTACTTAAAGTTAACCAAGATATTGACACTATTTGTGATGTCTTGTATAATTCATAAACTAATTTAAAAGATGAAAAATATGCAGCACTTAATTCGTACAGATGATTTCACAATACAAGAGATAGAAGAGATTTTTACAGATGCTAGAAAGTTTAGCGTAAAAGAGAATGGTGATATTAGATTCGATAGAATTTTGCAAGATAAGATTGTAATAACACTCTTTTTTGAAAATTCTACTAGAACTAAAAGCTCTTTTGAAATCGCTGCAAAAAGACTTGGCGCAGAGATTGTTCACTTAGATGTAACAAAAAGCTCTACTAAAAAAGGTGAAACATTAGTAGATACTGCAATGAACTTAGATGCTATGAACCCACATGCCATAATTGTAAGGCATCAAAATGCAGGTGTTCCTAAAATTTTGTCAAAACATACAAAATCTGCAATTATTAACGCAGGAGATGGTGCTCATGCCCATCCTACTCAATCCCTGCTTGATCTTTTCACTTTAAAAGAGCATTACGGTGATGTTAAGGGTAAAAAAATAGCAATAGTTGGAGATATAAAAAACTCTAGAGTTGCTAACTCAAACATAGAACTTTTAACTAGATTTGGTATGGAGGTTATTTTAGTAGCACCCCCTCACTTTCTACCAAAAACGGCTCTTAGAACTACCCACTTTCTTAAAGACATTATTGATGAAGTTGATGTAATTATGAGTTTAAGAACTCAAACAGAGAGACACTCTTCACAAAGCTATGCCTCACTTAAAGATTATGCGAGTGACTTTTGTATAACTACTGAACTTGTAGGAGATAGAGATATTATCTTGCTTCATCCTGGTCCTGTTCACAGAAATATAGACATATGCGATGCCCTTTTAGATGATAAGCGATGTAAAGTTTTAGAACAAGTATCTAACGGTGTATTAATAAGAATGGCAGTACTAAAAAAACTCATACATGACATTTAAACATTTAAATGCTCTTGGTAGGCAAAGGAAGCCTTTTTTATTTATAAGTGATTTTTTAGCACAAAATATTGAAGTAATTCCTTTAGATGAGTTAGACAAACATGATATACAAGTCTGTATAGATGAAAATTATGTTTATAAAAAGCATGATAAAACTTTTGAAAAAACCAATTTAGACTTTGATAGTTATAAAGAGAAGTTTGATTATGTAATCGAGTCTATAAAATCAGGTGATACATATCTCTTAAACCTAACTGCTCCTACAAAAATCAAATGTGACCTAACACTAAAAGAAATATATAACTATGCTAACGCAAATTACAAATTAAGATATAAAGATAAATTTGTATGTTTTTCACCTGAAAAATTTGTTCGCATAAAAGAGTCCAAAATTCATACATACCCTATGAAAGGGACGATAGATGCATCTATATCAAATGCAGAAATAAAAATACTTCATGATGAAAAAGAGATGGCAGAGCATACTATGGTAGTTGATTTACTTAGAAACGACCTCTCTATAGTTGCAACAAATATCAGGGTTGAAGAGTTTAGATATATTCAAAAGATAGATTCAGGAGAGAAAGAACTACTACAGGTTAGTTCACATATTAGCGGTGACATAGGCTCAGATTGGCACGAGAGAATTGGAGATATTTTAAGTCCACTTCTTCCAGCAGGAAGTATAAGTGGTACACCAAAAAAAAGCACTTTAGAAATTATCAAAAATGTAGAAGGATATGAAAGAGGTTATTTTACTGGTGTTTTTGGCGTATACGATGGAGAGAGTTTTGACAGTGGAGTCATGATTCGTTATGTTGAAAAAACAGAGAATGGATACTTGTATAAAAGTGGTGGCGGAATAACTTTAGACAGTGATTCTAGACTTGAGTATAATGAATTAGCAGACAAAGTATATTTACCATGAAAGAGGATGTAGATGAAATTAGATAATTTTTTTGCAAGCGGATGGAGAGTTGAAGAGCTACAAAGAGAGCTTAAACATAGATATGAAATCGTAAATATCATTATTATCTCTTCTCTTGTTGGTCTTGCTTATGGAATTATTGGGAATATTATTAGAGATGCTAAAGATTTTATTGAACTAGAACTACTACTCTTTTTAGGTGGTTTAATTATGGTGATTTATCTGCGAAAATCACAAAAATATTTAAAGCCTATTTCTAATATCTTAAGTGTTGAGTATGCTTTTTTCTTTTTATTTTTAGTATACAATGCTGATCCAAACGACATGAAACATCTGTGGATATTTGCATATCCAATTATTCTTTTAAATTTACAGACATCTAAAAAAAGCATTTATTGTCTTGTCTGTGTTGTTTTCTTCTTACTAATAGCTCCAGTTCAAAACTTAGTAGAAGTACACTTTTCATTATATCAAGTGTCATATATGGCAATTGTATTTATTATAGTGAGTGTAATTATTTACTTTTATCAAACAGAGATAGATGAAGCAAGAGAGTTGATTTTGAATCAGCAAGATATGCTTAAACTAAATAATGAAGAGTTAGCTTCACAGATTGAAGAGTTAAAGTATAAAGATAAACTTCTTACAGCTCAGTCAAAACAAGCAGTTATGGGAGAAATGATAAGTATGATTGCTCATCAATGGCGACAGCCTCTATCTAATATTACGCTCCAAATATCTAACTATCAGTTTAAACAGTTGTTTTTTAAGGGAGAAGAAGAAAGGGAAATTGATAAAACACTATGTGAGATTAGTGACGCAATAATCTACCTATCTGACACTATTGATGATTTTCAAACATATTTTCGTCCCAACAAAGAACTCTCCGAGATAGAGATTCATGAATTAATCCAAAGAGCAGTGAATTTTGCATTACCACGAGTAAAAGAGAGTAATGTTGATTTAGTTATACAAAAAACTGATGAAACCATAGTTCACACATATGTGAATGAAATAATCCAAGTCATACTTAATATCTTAAATAATGCAATAGATGCCTTGACTGAGATTAAAGAAAAAACACCTAATATTATTGTTAGTTTTGAACATAAAACTGAATCTGTAGTAGTTCAAATAAAAGATAATGCAAATGGTATAGCAGATGAATATATAGAACGTCTTTTTGAACCTTATTTTAGTACAAAAGGAAAAAATGGAACAGGACTAGGGCTTTATATGAGTCAGATGATTATGCAAAAGCAATTTGGAACTAAAATTTTGGTACAAACTTCTGCAAATGGCTCAACATTTACAATTGAAATACCTAGAAATCTTCACTAAATGAAGTTTGCAAAGAAATTCGCCTTCTTCTTGTCTGCTCTTATTTTTAATTTTGCTCTATTAAATTTGTTTGCTTTAGGTTTTTACACATTATATTTTTTTAGTATATTTGTTTTATCGTACCTATTAAGCAAATACTATATCTATTATTCATCTAGAGCATTTACTATTATGTTGATTTTTCTTTTGAGTTTAATTAATACTGATATTTATGCAGAATATTCATTTGAATTGTATCTCTACTTAGATGCACTGAGCTGGAGTTTACATATAAATGTGGCAGTTATGTATGCCTTGTTAATAGTTCATATGCTAGTTTTAATTAATTTAAAACAGTTTGAGAAATTTTGGGCTATAATAGATAAAAATTTATTTAGGACTTAACGTATGTATATAAATGATTTAAAGTTTTCATTGTGGGCTGATTTTATTGAGAGAGATTATTTAGATAAAGAGTTTAAAGAGTTGATTAAGAATGGAGTTATAAATGGAGCTACATCAAATCCAGCTATCTTTAAAAATGCCATTTTAAATTCACCAGCATATAAAGAACAATTAGCATCTTTAGGTTCTCTAAGCCCAAAAAATAAATATGAAGCAGTTGCAATATACGATATAAAAAAAGCAGCAGACATCCTAAAACCACTTTATGATGCTGGTGATGATGGATATGTTAGTATCGAAGTAGACCCTTTTCTTTGTGACGATGCAGACGCTACTATAGCTGAGGGAAAAAGACTTTTCTCAGAGATCGGACGTGAGAACGTTATGATTAAAGTTCCAGCTACAGATGCAGGATATAAAGCTATGCAAGAGTTAAGTGCATCTAGCATACCCGTAAATGCAACTCTTATTTTTAAAAAAGAGCAAGCAATCTCTTGTGCAAAAGCATTTGAGCTTGGTGCAAAAAGAAGTAAAAAACCTACGGATACTGTTATCAGTATTTTTGTAAGTAGAATAGACCGCGCTTTAGATGTTACACTAAAAGAAAAAGGTGTTGAGGTGGCTCTTAGTGGTATATATAATACAGCAGATATTTATGCCGCAATACAAGATATGAAGGTTGTTGGATGTAGAGCATTGTTTGCAAGTACCGGAGTTAAAGATGATTCTCTTACTCCTTACTATTATGTAGATAATCTTTTAGCATATAACAGTGTAAATACAGCTCCAATAGATACTATTAAAGCTTTTGACAAAGGTGGACTTAAAAAGAAATGTTTACCACTTTCAAGTGAAATTATAACAGCACATTTTCTTAAAGTTAAAAATGCAGGTATTGATTTTGAAGCTGTTTTGGACAAGCAAATAGTAGATGGATTAGACTCTTTTAAAGATGCCTTCAGTGATATTTTGGAGTCATTATGAGCAATGAAGTAGATGTCAGCAAGTTAAATTTCGCGCAATTAAATAAGATAAGAGTATATTTAAAAAAGATGATAGAACTTGGAGGAAGTGACCTTCATGTAAAAGCTAACTCTGTTATTCGTGCAAGAATTAATGGTAATATTGTTCAATTTGCCGGTGATATATTTGCAAAAGAAGACGCGCTCACTTTTGCTAAAGAACTTCTCAAAGGAAGATTTTCAGAATTTATAAAAAACAAAGAGATAGATTTGGTTTACCCTTTTGATGATAGAAACCGCTTTCGTGTAAATGTCTTTTTTCAGATGGATGGTGTATCTGCCGTATTTCGTGTTATTCCTATTAAAATACCTTCAATAAAAGAACTTCACTTTCCTGATATTATTAAAGAATTCACTCAAATAGAAAGAGGGCTTGTTCTCGTTACTGGGGTTACAGGAAGTGGTAAGTCAACAACTCTCGCAGCCCTTATTAATGAGATAAATCTTACAAAAAGAAAGCACATTATTAGTATTGAAGATCCTATTGAGTTTGTTCATAAAGATAAGGGATGTATTATTAATCAACGTTCAGTTGGTCAAGATACTCTTTCTTTTGGCTCAGCTCTGCGTGCAGCTCTTCGTGAAGATCCAGATATTATTTTGGTTGGAGAAATGCGTGATAGGGAAACAATTAACCTTGCACTTCATGCGGCAGACACTGGGCACTTGGTTTTCTCAACCCTTCACACTGTGGATGCAAAAGAGACCATTAATCGTATTATCGCAACCTTTCCTACAGATGAGCAAAATCGTGTGAGAATGTCACTCTCGGGGGTAATCCAAGGTATTATTTCTCAAAGACTTATTCCTACTGTTGATGGAGGAAGACGCGCTGCAATGGAGATACTTGTTCGTACACCTACAATTGAAAAGCTAATTATGGAAAATCGTGATTATGAAATTAGAGATGCTATTGAAAAGGGTAGAGATCATTATAAATCTCAAAGTTTCGATCAACATATTTTAGAGTTATATAATGATGGAATTATTACAAGAGAAAAAGCAAAAGATTTTGCAACTAGTGCATCTGACTTAGAGTTAAGAATGAGTGGATTGAGCTCATCAAAGACAGTTAAAAACCCAATAACAGGTAAAGAAAAAGAGATTAAAATAGATAAAAGTGATGATGTCTTTGATTTAAAGTAGATTTTAAATATTTGTTGTGTATAATTCCAAACATTTTTTATTAAGGATTTAATATGTTAGAAGGCATAATTAGAGAGAGTATTGGCAAAACGGGCACAAATGCACTACGCCGCGATGGATATCTAATTGCAAACATCTACGGAAAAGGGCTTGAGAATATCAATGCTGCATTCAAAATGAATGAATATATCCGTACTGTTCGCAACAAAGATACTTTAGCGTTCGCAATTTCAGTGAATGGCAAAGAGATGGATGTTGTAGTTCAATCATATGAAGCTCATGCAGTAACGGGTAATCTTTTACACGTTGATTTAATGGTAGCACAACCAGGTGTTGTGACTACTTATAATGTACCTGTTGTAGCAGTTGGTGAAGCATTTGGTGTTAAAAACAAAGGTCTTCTTCACATAGCTAAAACTCGTTTAACTGTTAAAGCAGCTATCGAGAACGTTCCAAATAGCATCAAAATCGATGTTACTAAAATGGACGTTGGTAATTCTAAACTAGTCCGTCATTTAGAAGCAATTCCAAATGTTACTATTTTAGATTCTGATCGTGTAGCACTGATAAGTATTATCAAAGCTAAATAATCATGCTAATAGTCGGACTGGGTAATCCTGGCCCGACATATGCAAAAAATCGTCATAATATAGGTTTTATGGTTATAGATGAACTTATTCTCAGAAATAATGCTCAAAAACTATCCTCTTCATCGTTTAATGGTGAACTTTTCAAATTTTCAAATCATTTTTTATTAAAACCACTCACATATATGAACTTATCAGGTAAATCAATAGCAGCTGTAAAAAAGTTTTACAAGATAGATGAAGTAGTTGTAATACATGATGATTTAGATCTTCCGTTTGGAGCTTTGCGCTTTAAACGTGGAGGTGGACATGGTGGTCATAATGGGCTTAAGTCTACTGATGAAATGATATCCCGTGATTATGTAAGGGTAAGACTAGGTATAGGTAAACCAGAGCATAAAGGTGAGGTTACCTCTTATGTATTAGGTGATTTTTCAAAAGAAGAGTCAGAGCATCTCTCAACCTTGATTCCACACACCTGTGATGCCTTAGAGTATCTCTTGAAAAATTCATTAGAAGATGTTAGTTCTAAATATACGGTTAAAAAAGTTCAGCTAAAATAACAGTTACAATTTTGAAATAGTTTTTCGCCAATAGGCATAGCTTCAGTCATTTTATGAGAAGGAATAATTTGTTAGCATTTAAATATATATCTTTTCATTACTTAAAATATTTTTTAGTTATTTTAACGGCATTAGTTATGTTTCTTGTTGGATTTGACTATATGGAAAATGCTAGCTCACTTTCTTCTTCAGCCAATTTAGTTCTTATTTATTTGGTTTACAAAGCTTTTTTTGCGATAGACATGTTGCTTCCATTATCTCTTATTTTTGCTATGATATCTACAAAAATATTTTTGATACGCTCAAATGCCCTAGTTTCTTTTTACTCACTTGGTTACTCGAGAGTGGATATTTTAAAGCCATTTGTGGTAGTTTCTACAACTGTTACAGTCATTTTTATATCTTTACATGCAATTCCAAGTTTTTCCCGTTCAGATGAATTTTCAAACAATATTCGTAAAAATGCAGCTTACCTTAGTCCTACAAGAGACCTATTCTTTATATATAAAGACAAGTATGTATATTTTTCAAAAATGCGCCCACTTCAAAAAAAAGCTGAAGATATTAGGATTTTCACTTTAAAAGAAAATTCACTAAAAGAAGTTGTTGTCGCGAAAGAGGCTATATACAGAGATGATTACTGGTTTATTTCAGAATCTGACATAATTGTAAAGCCTGATGATATGAGTTTTGAATCTCCAGGTATTAAAGTAAATAATGAAAAAGGGCTGAAGATTTTAAAGGGTTTTCGTCCGAAGATGCTAGATCAAGTTTATGAAGGAAAAGTGAACTTTACCATTAAAGATGCAATAGATGCTCTGATGTTACTTAAAAACCAAAACATAGATACTAGAAGTATAAAAGGTGCACTTTATAAGATATTTGTTTACCCATTTTTTGTGCCGTGTTTAGTTGTTATCATCTTCTTTTTTGTTCCCATTAGTGCAAGATTTTTAAACATTTCTCTCTTTAGTTTTGGAGCAATTTTATCAACTCTCTTAGTATGGGGAATTTTATTTATGCTCATAGAACTTTCAAATAATAAAACAATTTCAAGTGAAGTTGGAGTACTTGCACCGATAGCTATTCTTTTGTTAATTGCTATACGACAGTGGAGAAAATATCGTTTTGCTAGCTAATTGTCTTGTTTATTTTCAACTAATCTAGCTTTTATTTACTCATTAAAAAGTTGTATAGCGGCTTAATGAAAGTGCTTATATATTTTATAACAAAAATATAAGCACTTTTTGGATAAAATCTCTTAAAAAGAATTTGGAAATTTTATGATGAACTTTAAAGAACTTGCATCTGAGTATAAAACACCTCTCTATGTTTATAACCTTGACTATATGAGTAAACAATATCAAGAACTAAAAGAAGCTTTTAAAGCTAGAAAATCTATCTTGGCTTATGCTGTTAAAGCAAACTCAAACTTAAGTGTAATAAAGCATTTCGCAGATTTGGGAAGCGGAGCTGATTGTGTTTCTATTGGAGAAGTGCGTCGTGCACTTTTAGCAGGAATACCTGCGTATAAAGTTATTTTTTCTGGCGTTGGAAAGAGCGATGATGAGATTTGTGAAGCAATAGAGAAAGATATTCTTTATATCAATGTTGAAAGTGAAGCTGAACTTTTTCGTGTTGAGAAAATTGCAAAAAAACTAAATAAAGTATCTAGAATAAGTATCCGTGTTAATCCAAATATTGACCCACAAACACATCCCTATATATCAACGGGATTGCATGATAACAAATTTGGTGTTGAGATAAATGTTGCAAAAAGAATGTATATAATCGCAAATAACTCTGAATTTTTAGACCCTGTTGGTGTTCACTTTCATATTGGTTCTCAGCTTACTCATTTGGAACCAATTTATGAATCAGCTGTAATCGTAGCTGACATGGTTCGTTCACTTGAAGCTATCGATATTAAACTGAAGTTTTTTGATGTTGGTGGAGGACTTGGAATCACATATGATGATGAAGTTACAATTAAACCTTACGAATATTCACAAGCAATTCTAGGAACACTTAAAGGTCTTGATTTAACAGTTATATGTGAACCGGGAAGATTTTTAACAGCAAATGCAGGTTATTTTTTAACTAAGGTTCTTTATGAAAAACAAAATGGAACTAAGAAATTTGTAGTAGTTGATGGTGCAATGAATGACCTTCTTCGTCCAAGTCTATATGGTGCTTATCACAAGATTGAAGCTATCACAGATTCTACATCCGAGCTAAGAAATGTTGATATAGTTGGCCCAGTTTGTGAAAGTGGTGACTTTTTTGCTAAAGATTATCCATTACCGTCGTTAAATCACAATGATTTATTGGTAGTTCACAGTGCAGGGGCTTACGGTTTTGGTATGGGAAGTAATTATAATACTCGTGGAAGAAGTGCTGAAGTAGCAGTACAAGATGGTAAAGCTAAACTTATCAGAAGAAGAGAAAACTTTGAAGATTTAATTGCTTTAGAGAAAGAGTTTATTTAATTTGTATTTCATAGATGTTCAGGGCACTTTAATTAGTGACAGCGATAAATCTCCCATTCGTGGAAGTATAGAGTTTATTGATATGTGTAATGATAAGAACATCCCTTATATGATTATTACAAATAATACTAAAAAAGAATCAAATGATTTTTATAATTATTTACACTCCATAGGTTTTAATTTCAGTTTTTCTAAATATCTTGATCC
>JBLIEY010000038.1:0-19386 GCA_047633475.1 Sulfurimonas sp. | reverse complement strand
CTTAAGTTATAGTTATAGATTCAGACAATCTGACGGATTCAAATTTATTCTTGGATTTCCTCGTACATATATTGCTTATCATCTAAACAAGTCAACACTACTTCGTTTAGGTATGATCTACTCATCATCAGTTGTAAAACTTAGTGATGAGAGTGTAATATCAAAAGCCGGTTATATACAAACAAAAAACTATATGGGAAATGTAGGTATTTCATATGATATAAATAAAAAATTTGAAATTCAAACTGATTTACTTTATGGGATACAAAGAGAGTTTAATGTATACGATTCAGAAGGTGACTTACAAGATAGTTATACTGTAGAAGGTTCTCTTGGTGCTAGTTTGAAAATTATATATCTTTTTTAAGGTGATTATATAATGTTTAAAAAAATAGTTTTCATTTTTATTTTAATTGCTGTTCTTATAATAATGGGTGTTTTTTACTACAAAAACGAGATAAAAGAGCAAAAAATTAATCATATTATGGATCAGGTTACACTAACTCTTGAGTCTGAACTAAAGTCGTATAAAATGGATGATTTGAAGATGGCACTACTTCTTTCAAAAAATAAAGTGCTTATAGATGCTTTAGAAAATGATGATGAAGACTTAGGTTATAAGATACTTTCAGATATTACCACAACAATTAAAAAAGATACAAATATATTAATAAGAGCACAACTCATAACAAAAGAGTTGAATATTTTTGCAAGAAGCTGGGACGATGTATATGCTGGGATGCCAATAGGTGACTATAGGACAGATCTTAAATATTTTCAAACTCATAAAACACCACGTACTTCTATGGAGATAGGCAGACGTTTAGGTATAAAAGCAACTGTCCCTATATATAAAAATAATAAATTTTTAGGCTTTGTAGAAGTTATATCATTTTTCAAATCAATTACTGAGTTTTTTAGTTCTATGGGTGTTGATATTTATGTGCTCTTGGATGTTGACAAGATGGATACTGCAGTGCTTATGACAGAAAATCTTACTATCGGCAAGTATGTAGTCTCAAATAAAAACTACAACTACAGTCATATTCAGACACTAAATAATCTAGACTTTAAAGAATTAAGATTAAACAATGTTGTATATAAAGATAATAAATATATTTTTTATGAAACCATGTATGATGGTATGTTTAAAAAAATAGGAGCATTTGTATTTGTTTTACCTGAGAAGTATTTAAACTATTTTAGAAACCCTGAGGATGATATATCATTTCTTATTAATGTAACAAGAAGTAGTCTTTATAACGTTGAAAGAGAAGAGAAGTATGGTGAGAATATTTATAATGATTTTTCAGCAAGTTCAATGGTTTATCTTCAAGATGTAATAGATAAAGAAGATAGACAAGTTTTTTTAGATGAAGCATATGAAAAGTTTGACAAGTATTCAAAAGATGAACTAATTCAGATGATGTTAGAGAGAAGAATTGTTAAAAAGATAAATGGAAAAATCAAATGAAAATATTATTATTAGAAGATGAATATTCATTACGTATAAGTATAGAAGAGTTTTTAACAGATTTAGGTTATGAAGTAGATGGATTTATGGATGGACTGGATGCTTATAATGCTGTGTATGAAAAAGCATACGATATTTTACTTTTAGATGTAAATGTTCCTTCACTAAGTGGCTTTGAGCTTTTAAAAAAACTCAGGAAAGATGATAAAAAAATTCCTACAATCTTTTTAACATCTTTAAGAGATATGGATGATTTAAAAGAAGGTTATAAGAATGGCTGCTGCGATTATATAAGAAAACCATTTGATTTAGAAGAGTTAGAACTTCGTATAGATCAGGCACTAGCTAGCTTTTTTAAGGATGAGAGTTCAATTATAACTATTGGCTCTGATATTTTGTATGATATGAAAAAAAGTAAGTTGACATTTAAAGAGGATGAGGTACTCCTTAGAAAAACAGAGAAAGATCTTTTAGAAGTCTTAATAAAAAATAAAAATACTGTAGTATCATCTGAGATGTTTCAAGATGAGGTTTGGGGAGAATATGTAGAACCTGCAACTATAAGAGTTCAGCTAAATAATTTACGAAAAAAATTACCAGATGGCATTATAGAAAACAGAAGAGGATTGGGGTATATAATTGAAAGATAGTCAACACTCAGCAAAGTATGCACTAATATACACATCATTAGTCTCCTTGATACTTTTATCTCCACTTTTTTTCTATTTTATATATATGAAAAATATTCATTCTATTAAAAATGAGTTACTTCTAAAAGAAAAGTCCCTTTTGGTTGTAAAAGCCATGCAAGAGTATAACCAAGATGATGAATACTTTGAATATCCAAGATTTAATACATTTGAATCAGGTCTTTATGATGAGAGTTTTCAAGCTATATTTTCTTTGGTAGATTACAATATAAACTACTTTAAAGATGGATACCACTTAGATGGTAACGATGCATACTTAATTATTAAACTTCCAAAAAATAGATACTTTGGTGCAAAATATTTAATAGTAAAAAATAAACTATCTTTTGCTGTGGTTTATGAAAAGGTTATGTATATACTCTTTAGTGTTGTTATCTTGGTCTTTATATTGAGTATGTTTTTCTTACAAACTTTTGCTAAACCATTTAAAATGATGAATAAACAACTTGATAACTTTATAAAAGATTCTATACATGAGATAAATACCCCTCTATCTATTATTAATGTTAATATTGACCTTTACAATAGAAAGAATGCTCCAAATAAATATTTACAAAGAATGAAGGGAGCTACTAAGGTATTATCACATATATATAATGACATGGATTATCTTATTAAGTATGATAGATTAAAGCATGATGCCCAAAAAATTAATATGTCAGAATTCTTATCAGATAGAATAGAATACTTTAGTGAAGTGGCCTTAATGAAAAATATAACTATTAACTCAGATATAAACGAGTGTAGTGAAATTTACATAAATGAAAAAGAGCTTCAACGTCTAATAGACAATACCATATCTAACGCACTAAAATATTCATATGAAGGTTCAAAAATAGATATAAAACTATATACTAAAGATTCAAAATGTCATATGAGTTTTAAAGATTATGGTGTTGGGATTGATAGAGTTGATAAAATATTTAGCAGATACTATAGAGAAAATGTCAGTCAAGGTGGGTTCGGAATAGGGCTAAATATAGTTAAAGCCATCATCGATAGGGCAAATATAGAACTCAAGATAGACTCAATCCCAAAAGTAGGAAGCGAATTTCTCTACATTTTTCCATTTACTTCTACAAAAGAATTATAATTTAATCTGATTTTACATTAATTTTACACTTAGCAGTTAAACTTACTCCTGAAATAAGAATAGGAGGAATAAGAATGAAAAAAACTGTGATGATATCATTACTTGTTAGTGTTTCACTCTTCGCTGCTGATTATAGTGGTGTTATAGAGAAACCAAATGCAAGCAAGATGATTCAAAAAGACCTATTAGCTCCAGCTAAAACGTTTACTATACAAGCTGGCTGTGTAACAACAGATCCTGAAGCTATTGCTAGAGGTGCTTTTATATTCCATAATCTTAATGGTAAAAAAGCAAAGAAAAACCCACCAAAAGGTTTAGCTCGCAAACAAATGAAAGCAGGCAAAACATACTTACCTGGAGATAAAATTCCAGTTAAACAGTATGGAAATTGTGTAGCTTGTCATAATATAGAAGGTGCTAAAGGTGCTGGAAATATTGGTCCAGACTTAACAGGTTATAGAGACATGTTTATTAAAACTGGTGTTAGAGACAATCAATTTGTATTTCAAAAAATTGCTGATCCTCGCATAGATAATAAAGATACACACATGACAGTTAACTTAACTACTAAGTTATTCACAACTAAAGAAATATGTGAGATTACTTCATATATTGTTTCTGAAAAATAAAGGAATAAATATTATGCAAAGAAGAGATTTTTTTAAAAAATTAGGGGCGGTTGCTACTGTTGCTGCTGTTACTCCAATAATTAGTTTTGCGGCCGATGAAGAAAAACCATCAGGTCTTAATAAGCTTTCATATAAAGCTGCTGTTGAGGCTATAACAGGAGGAAAAGTTCCTGTTGCATCTTCGAAAATTAAGTTAAAAGTACCAGAAATTGCTGAAAATGGTGCAGTTGTTCCTGTTACTGTTGAGGTAGAATCTCCAATGACTGAAGCTGACTATGTAAAAACAATTCATATTTTTGCTACTAAGAATGCTAATGCTCGTTGTATAGATGTTCATTTAACTCCTGCAAACGGAAAAGCAATGTTTGCAACTCGTATTAAACTTGGTGGGACTCAAGAAGTTGCAACAGTCGTTGAGCTTAGTGATGGTACATTTCTTACGGCTAGCCAAAGTGTAAAAGTTACTATTGGTGGATGTGGTTGATTTTTGAGTATTTAAAATAATCAAAAAATATAAAAAATTAAGGAACATAAAATGGCAAAAAGAAAATCGTTGATTAAAATCAAACCAAAAAAATTTAAAGATGGCGAAATAGTTAAAGTAAGTTTTATGGTTATGCACCCAATGGATACTGGTTTGCGTAAAGATAAAAAAACTAACAAAATTATTCCAGCTAAATATATTAACAATGTTAAGTTTAGCTATAACGGTAAAGTTATTACAACTATGAACGTATGGGAATCACTATCTACTAACCCAGTATTTACTACATATATGAGAATAAATGGTAAAGGTAGTATCACTGTTGTTTATACTGATAACACTGGTGAAGTAAATGAAAAAAGCAAAAAGATTAAACCAAAAGGATAATTAATGAAAATAGGAATTAAAATAGCACTATCTATTGCACTTATTTCTTCATTGTCTTTTGGCGGTGAACAGTTTGCAATGAGTGATGCTGACCGTGCAATGTATGCTGAAATGTTAGAAAACAATCCAGCTGATATTATGGTTGAGAGTGGTAATGAGCTTCTTGCGGAGTATTGTGGTGGAGATGCTGGGTTAGCATCATTTTTAAATGTAACAGAAGATGAACTACCGGTATATATAGCAGGTTTCCCACGTTACTTAGAAGATTTTAAACAAGTAGTTGGTATAGATCAAGTACTTCAAGGTCTTATGAGTAAAAATGGACACAAACCCTTTAAACTTAAAAGTTCAAATATGTTTGATATGAGTGCATATGCTAAATCTTTAGCAAATGGTGAGAAAAGTCAAATCGATATAGATTCAAATCAACAAATGAAAGATGCTTATACTCTCGGTAAGTTGACGTTTGAGCAAAAACGTGGTGGACGTGGACTCTCATGTTTATCTTGTCACTCATCAGATGTAATTGGGTCAGTTTTAAGAACTCAGCCTTTACCTGATTTGAGTGTAAAAGGTAATGCCCCAGCTGCAACATGGCCAGCGTACAGAATGACAAAGTCATCATTAAGAACCTTGCAACGTCGTTTCCAGGGTTGTATGAATAACGCATTGTTAAAGGTTATTCCTCTTGGTTCACCAGAGATGGTTGCACTTGAAGTATATTTAACTAAAGAAGCCGAGGGAGCTGAAATAGCAATTCCCGGTTTAAAAAGATAAGGTTAAAATTATGGATATTTCTAGAAGAGATTTCATGCATATTGCGGCAATTCTTGGACTTGGAGTTGCAGCAGGTGGATGTTCAACAACAAATATGAAAACACCTGCTCAAATATCTTTAAAAGATATTTATGATTTTAAATCAATGGGTAATTTTACTTTATTGCATATGTGTGATATTCATGCACATATTAAACCACTATATTGGAGAGAGCCATCTACTTTGATCTCTGCTCCAAACTTAGTTGGTACACCAGGTTTTTTATGTGGTGAAGCTTTTTCAAAACATTATGGACTAGAGCCAAGTTCATTAGATGCTTATTTCGATACATATATAGATTTTGATGAATTAGCTAAAAAGTTTGGAATGATGGGTGGAATCGCTCATATGAAAACATATCTTGATCATGTAAGAGCTGAACGTGGAACTGAAAATGTGTTATTCCTAGATTCTGGAGATACTTGGCAAGGTACAGGTGTAGCACTTAAAACTAGGGGTGAGGCTATTGTTAAAGCTCAGAATTACCTTGGTGTTGATGTAATGGTTGGACATTGGGAATTTACTTATGGTAAAGAAAGAGTTCTAGAACTCATTGAGATGCTAGATGCTAAGTTTATTTCTCAAAATGTTGTTGGTAATGATCCTTTTGAAGATGAGTATGAAGAACTTATTTTTGAACCATATACGATTGAAGAAAAAGGTGGAGCAAAGATAGGTATTATAGGTCAATCTTTTCCATTTACTTCTACTGCTAATCCTAAAGAGTTTACTGAGGGTTGGAGTTTTGGTATTAGACCTGAAACACTTCAAGAATATGTAAACGAATTAAGAAATGAGCACAAAGTTGATTGTGTTGTTGTTCTTTCTCATGATGGTTTTAGTGTTGATCAAGAAGTTGCTCGCATGGTTCACGGTATTGACTTTATTTTAAGTGGACATACTCATGACCCTTCACCTAAGCCTATTACAATAAATGGTACTGTTATCGTTATTGCGGGTAGTCATGGTAAATATATTGGTAGACTTGACATAGATGCAAAAGACGGTAAAGTAATTGATTATGAGTATAAACTTGTTCCAATAGCATCTAATATGATTCCGGCAGATCCAGAAGGTGTTAAACTCGTTGATGAGCTTTATGCACCATTTGCTAAAGAGTTTAATGAAGTATTAGGTCAAACTAAAAATACTTTATATAAAAGAGATACTTTTTTCTCTACTTTTGATCAGCTGATTAATGACGCTATCATGGATGAAATGAAGTGTGATATATCTTTTACTCCTGGTTATAGATGGGGTACAACAGTATTAGCTGGTGATGATATCTTAATGGACAATGTCTATGAGATGTGTGGTATAACTTATCCAAACGTGTATACATTTGAGTTAAAAGGTAAGATGATTGCAAACCTTTTAGAAGATATTGCAGATAATGTATTTAACGCTAATCCGCTTTATCAACAAGGTGGTGATATGAGTCGTCTTGGTGGCGCTACATATAGCATCGCTGTTGCAAATAAAGCTGGAGAACGAATATCAAAACTTATGATAGGGGGTAAGCCTATAGACTTAGATAAAACTTATATAGTTTCATCTTGGGGTGGTAACTTACAAAATGCTGGATCAAATCTTCAAGAAGATAAGATAAGAGCAGTTTATGATGTAGCTCGTGATTATATAAAGAAACAAAAAATCGTTGATGTGAGTAATGCAGGTAATGTTACATTGCTTGATTACGACTGTGGATGTCCTGTTAAAGGATCTCGTAGCTGTTAATTTAGCTTGATGGTAGCTCTAACTACCATCTTGAATAAACCAAATAAATAAAAGGTTATGCTTTGAAATCACTTCTAATATGTGTAGTATTTATTCATTCTCTTCTAGCTTTTGATTATAAACTTAAACCTGAAAAAGTGAGTGCTCAAATACACTGTTTTTTTGGCTTAGCAGAAGTGATGGATAAGCATAACAATGGCAATATGGTCAACTCATGTTTTGTTAATATGGGAACTAGTTATATTGTAGTTGATAGTGGACCTTCATATCTCTATGCACAAGAAGCATACTCTAAAATGAAAGAGATTAAAGACCTTCCTATCTCTTATGTAATAAATACTCATACTCATGATGACCACTGGTTAGGCAACTCTTATTATGATTCGATTGGTGTAAAAATTATAGGTTCTAGATTATTTAGTGATGAAGTAAAAGTTGAGATGACTAGAATGCAAAAAAGGATAAGTCCTGAGGCTTATCATAAAACTACACAAGTGTTTCCTAGTATTTTTGTAAATAATGAAATGGTATTAAGCATAAATGACAAAAAAGTCTATATAAAAAGTGTTAATAAAAAAGCTCACACTAAAAGTGATCTTTTAGTTTACATTCCAGATAAAAAAATTGTTTTTGTAGGGGATTTGGTTTTTAATGAAAGGCTACCTTCTATAAGAGATGGAAATATTAATGGCTGGCTAGAGAGTCTTGATGAAGTTAGAGCAATGGATGTTAATTATATAGTTGGTGGACATGGAAAGCTTGTAGATAGAACTTCTATTGATATGACATATAGTTATTTGAAAATATTAAAAGATAAAGTCAGCTCACTTTTAGAAGATGGTGAAGAAATAGATGACGTTGTGAATATGGTGGAGATGCAAGAGTTTAAAGATATGAACTTTTATGATTCTATACATAGACAAAATGTTGAAATTGCATACAGAATGTTGGAGTGGGAAAATGAATAAACTAATTTTAATTTTACTACTTAGTTCTTATTCACTATTTGCAGTTGAATTTTACTCTTATAAAGATGCTTTAGAGATACAAAAAAAGAGTAAAAAAATTATTATGATTGAAATTGTTCGCACTGGATGTCATTATTGTGAAGATATGCATAGAAATGTTTTTGAAAACCAAGAGATGAGTAAGTGGCTAGATGATAGATTTATCCCGGTAAAGATAAATCTTGATAATGAGAAATTACCACTAGGTTTGGAAGTGAATTTCACACCTACTTTTTATTTTATAAATGAAGAGAAAGACATACTCAAAATGATACCAGGTTCTTGGAATATTCAAGATTTTAAAGATCTAACAAAAGGAATAAAATGAAAAAATTTACGTTAATTTTACTAAGTATTTGTATAGTTGCCTTAGCCGAAACAGAGTATGCAGAGCCAATCCCAGCTATTGATAATCAGCGACAAATAGTGTTTTCAATTAATAGTGGAAATGATGATGAGATACATCATGTGTTGAGTAGTGCAAATAATGTATTGAAGTTTTATGGACCTGAAAATGTTCAAATGAAAATAGTAGCTTACTATCACGGCATTAAAGCTTTGCTAAAAGTCAATAAAGATATAGCGGTTAGAGTAAAAGCTTTAATGCTTCTTGATGTTGAGTTTGTTGCATGTGCAAATACTATGAACTCAAAAAACATAAAAGAAGAAGAACTCATAGAAGATACTACTATCGTGACAGCGGGAATAGTTGAATTGATAGAAAGAGTTAAAGATGGCTGGGTGAATATTGTCCCTTAAGTTAGATTATATTAAATATAAAAGGATAAAAATGAAAAAGTTACTTATATCATTAGTACTATTATTTAGTTCAAGTGTTATGTTTGCACAAGGGGATTTGCATCTATTTAAAGTAGATAATAAGGATGGCTTAATTACTCCAAGCACAATAGAAAAAGCATTTATAGACAATGGTTTTAAAATAGCAGTTAATAGTGAGATGAATGTTCCATTTAAAAAACAGTTTCAAAAGACAAACTTCAAAGTATTTACTCTTTTGACTGTTTATCATAATGAACTATCCCAAGATTTAGTTAAAAAATATCCAGATGCTGGTGTATTTACTCCTCTTGGCGTTGGTATATATCAAGGTATAAATGAAGATGTTTTACATGTGTCTGCTTTAACTTCACAAGCACAATCAAAAATACTCGGGTTTGATGATAAGTTACTAAAGGATATTGAGAAAGAAGTAATCAAATCTATCCAAAGCGCTCTTGTAAATCCAAAACATAGGTTTAGTGAAGATAGTTTAAAAGAAAACAGAGGGCTTATCTCTAAGTTTGAACTTAAACTTGAAGGTGAAGACTTTGAAGAAATAAAAGAAGAGTTAGAGATGAACCTTGAAAATGGTTTTGACCCTTTTGGTTTTGTTATGCCTAACTATTTGGATTTTAATGATCTGATGACGCAAGAGGGAACAATAGAGAGTCCATTTGATTTTTATGTTACATACTCTATTTGTAAACTAAAAGTTATATATACTGTTTCTCAGACTAGACCTGAAGCAGCTGCTTTTGCTCCATGTACTTTAATGGTATACAAGAAAAAAGATGAAGACAAAATAGTTTTAGGATTTCCAGCTGTTTATAACTGGATGAGTAGTGCACTAGTTGAAAATAAGGACGCAAAAAGAGTGTTGCAAAAAGCTCAAAATGACTTTGAGTCAATTTTACTAGATATAACTGAGTAAGGAGAAAAAATGAAAAAGTTAATATTAACATTGTTAGCACTTAGTTGTTTGCTTAGTGCTAATGAAGCTACAAACAAGGTTGTTATTGATTTAACAACTAGTAATCTTAAAACATTTGAAGGCAAGATATTAAGAGGAATCGTGGCACATAAAAATCATTATGAAGGTAACTTAAAAGAGTTAGAAGTTGCAGTAGTTATTCATGGTGGTTCATATAAGTTTTTTGTAAAAGATCTTAGTAAGACTACTTATAAAGATGAGAAAAAACTTATAAAAGAACAGGTAGCCCTTCAAAAAAGAATTGCTAATATGTCACAAACATATAATGTAGAGTTTTTGATGTGTAATTCAGGTCGGGTAAAACACAAATTAGAAAAGGAAAATATACTTAGTTTTGTTAAATATGTACCAAATGCTGCAATAGGTTTGATCGATAAACAAAATGAAGGTTTCGCTTACCTCCCTGTGAGTAATTAATTAGCAACTTTTTAGTTGCTAATGCTAAGAACATTATTATTATAAGCTTAAATTCACTATTCATATCATAATAGATAATAAATAGCATATTTTTATTTGCTATAATTATTTAATTATTCTACTAAGGCTTATATATATGAAAAAACTATTTTTACTGATATTGGCATCTGCTCTTTTACTCGCAGCTCCTAAATTTCTAACACCAGATTTGGCATTTATTACAGATGCTAAAGTTAATTCTCAGATGCAGATAGAAGCTAATGTCAAAATCGCTAAAGATATTTATCTTTATGAAGAACAAATGAAGTTAGAGTTAAAAGAAGGTACAGGTATATCTATAGCAAAGATAGATAAACCTAAAAGTGTAGAACATGATGAATTGATGGTTTATTTAGAATCTCCAAGTTTTTTAATAACTTTGCAAAAAGACAGTAGTGTTAGTGGAATTAAGAATGTTGAATTTAGTCTATCTTATCAGGGTTGTTCAACACTTGGACTTTGTTACGAGCCAACTACAAAAGTTTATAATTTTGATATTGATACATCAAAACTTACTAGTTCTACTCAAGAAAAAACAGAAGTAAATGTTTCAAACCTAGATAAAATCCAGATAGTTAAAGAAGAAGTATCAGAGACAGATGCTATAGCAGATACTATTAAGTCAGGAAATATTTTCGTTATTCTTTTAACATTTTTAGGCTTTGGTCTTTTACTTGCACTTACTCCCTGTGTATTTCCAATGATTCCAATTATCTCTGGAGTTATTATTTCTCAGGGTGAGGGTATTACAACTAGAAAAGCATTGGCTTTGTCTATTGTTTATGTTCTTTCTATGGCAGTGGCTTACACTATTGCCGGAGTCTTAGCAGGTCTTTTTGGATCTAACTTACAAGCTGCACTTCAAACTCCTTGGGTTATTTACTCATTCTCAGCTGTTTTTGTAGTTCTTGCTATGAGTATGTTTGGTTTTTATGAGCTTAAACTTCCAGATGCATTAGTTACAAAGGTAAGCTCGTCTAGCAACCGTAGTGGATATATTGGTGTAGCAATTATGGGCTTTTTATCAGCTCTTATAGTTGGACCTTGTGTCGCCGCTCCACTAGCTGGTGCTTTAGTCTATATTGGTCAAACAGGAGATGCAATTCTTGGTGGTATGGCGCTGTTTTCTATGAGCTTAGGTATGGGTATCCCCCTTATTATAGTTGGTGTAAGTGCAGGTAAATTTATGCCTAAGCCTGGTGCATGGATGACTATGGTTACAGCTATCTTTGGTGTAATGATGCTTGGTGTTGCTGTTTGGATGTTAGAACGTATAGTAGATGCTTCTACAACTATGCTTCTTTATTCAATGCTAGGTATTGGTTTTGCTATTTACCTAGGAGCTTTTGAAAGAGAGTCTCATATCTTTAAAAGAAGTATTGCAGTTGTAATGTTTATATATTCAGTTGCTCTATTTATAGGTGTACTTGGTGGTTCTACAAGTATGACAAAACCTCTTTCTTTTTTGAAACCACAGGTTATTGCATCTGGTGTTGCTCAAAGTCAAACCAGTCATAAATCATTTGTAAAAGTTAGTTCAATAGCAGAGTTAGATGAACTTTTGCTAAAGAACAAAGGCAAGAAAATAATGATTGATTTTTATGCTGACTGGTGCACAGCTTGTAAAGAACTAGAAGAAGTAACTTTTTCAGATGCTAGCGTTAAAAATAAAATGGATGAGTTTGTTTTAATTCAAGCAGACGTAACAGCAAACAAACAAGAGCAAAAAGATTTAAGTAAAAAGTATGGAGTGTTTGGACCACCGGTTATATTATTTATAAATGAGGATTCCAATGTTTTGAAGTCTAAAACTATTGTAGGATTTATGGAGCCAGAAGAGTTTCTGACTCACTTAAATAAGATATAAAGACAAGTAATTAAATATTACTTGTTGATATAAACGAAGCGAATTTTCTAGCATATTCGTTTTCGTGTTTTTTAGCTATGTCAGATGCAAGATTTTTGTCAACTACATCACCTAAAATCTGTTTAAATATTGTTTTGATTTTATCAATGTCTTTTTTGTCACTTAAGATTCTTCTTAAACCAACAACATTGAGACCTTTAACTGTTGCTTTATTCCCTTCTACAAGAGTAAATGGAGGTATGTCACGATCTACACATGAAGCTCCACCAACCATTACACCAGTTCCAATAGTATTATTTGCTTCTATTGTGCTAAGACCACCAATAATAACTCTATCTTCACATGTAACATTTTCATATACTCTAACGGCATTAGTAAGTATACAAAACTCTCCGGTAGTTACTCCGCTAAGGATTTGAACATAGCCCATTAAAAAATTATTTGCACCTATAGAGACTTTATTATTAGTTCCATCTTCAGCATCTTGAGAGCCAATCTGTACAAATTCTCTTACATGAGTTTTTGCCCCAATTTTAATGTCTGAGTGTTCATTCCCAATTGCTGTGAAGCTAAAAATTCTAACATCTTTTGCTACTTTGAGTTTACCTTTTAATATTACATTTGATTCAAGTATACACCCTGACTTTAGCTCAACATCTTTGCCTATATTGCAAAATGGACCTATAATTACATTGGCAGCTATTTTAGCACCATCTTCAATTATGGAAGTTTTATGAATCATTTGCTATCTCCAGTGTAATTAAACTATCTTCAACGCTTGCAAGTGAACCCATGTCACCACTCTCTAGATAGTTTACAAAAGCTTCTATCTCATCATGTAGCGCATTACTTCTTGATACAAAACAGTTTCTAGTTGAATGAGAATTAGCATCTATATTTATACTTTCTTTTAGAGTTTGAGAAAGTAAATCTGCTTCAAAGTATTTTATTTTGCTCGTAGCATCTACTCTACAGGCTAAAGTAATACTTCTTTTTCTATATGGAGTTAGCCAGTTTGTAGTTATATCACCAACAACATCACCTTCAAGAGTAA
This sequence comes from Sulfurimonas sp., assembly GCA_047633475.1. Taxonomy (GTDB): domain Bacteria; phylum Campylobacterota; class Campylobacteria; order Campylobacterales; family Sulfurimonadaceae; genus Sulfurimonas. The sequence goes on along the minus strand of JBLIEY010000038.1, from coordinate 5,900 downwards.
AAGCTAAAATTGCATTGTCTTCATGTGTTTTATGAATTTTCTGAGATTTAAAAACAGCACTTCTAATTATTTCTTTTTGAGTGATAAATCTTATTAGATCACTATCATGAACTGATAAATCAGTTAGTATCCCGACATCTGCAATCCTTTGGGGGAAAGCTCCACTACGAGTGATAGATATAGATAATATTTCATGTCCTGATATCTCTTTTATAAGAGCTTTAACAACAGGGTTAAATCTTTCTATATAACCAACACAACTTTTAAGATTTTTTGCTTTTATGGCTTTAGATATTTCTTTTGCATCTTCAACACTTGAAGCCGCAGGTTTTTCTATAAACATATTAACATTATGCTCTGTACATATAAGAGCATATTTTTTATGTAAGAATGTAGGGGTTACAATAATAACCGCATCTGGTTTTGTTTCTATTAACATCTGTTGGAAGTCTGTAAAAAAGGGTTCTTCAAACTCTTCATTTTGGGCAACATCACATAAACCAACAATGTTTGCATTTTTGAAATTTTTTAGAGTGTTATAATGATTTTTCCCCATAGCACCTAAGCCAATAATTGCTATATTCTGCATTATTTACCTTTAATAGCATCAACTATGAAATCTTGTTGAGCCTCAGTTAAATATGGACTCATTGGTAGTGACATGATTTGAGTTGAAACTTTTTCGCTAATAGGAAAATCTCCTTCGCTATAACCAAGATATTTAAATGCTTCTTGGAGGTGAAGAGGAACAGGATAGTGAACAGCAGTAGGAATGTCTAAGTCACTTAGCTTTTGAACCAGTGCTTCTCTATTTTGAGATCGAATAGAATACTGTGCAAATACGCTTGTGCAATTTTCTGCAATTTTTGGAGTAATAACATCAGCCTCTTCAAGAAGGTCATTATATCTTGTGCCTATTTCATCACGTGTTTTTACTTCTCTGTCAAAATGCTTAAGTTTTACATTTAATACCGCTGCTTGTACGGCATCTAGACGACCATTTATACCAATGTATTTATGTTTATATCTTTCATTCTGACCATGATTTAAAAGCATTCTCATCTTTTGTGCAAGTTCATCATCATTAGTAAAGATAGCTCCACCATCACCATAAGCACCAAGAGGCTTAGAAGGGAAAAAGCTCGTACAACCAATAGTTGAGAGATTACATGACTTCTCTGCATTATATGTAGCTCCAAAACTTTGACATGCATCTTCTATTACAGGAATTTCGTATTTATTAGCTATTTCATTTATAGCATCCATGTTTGCACATTGACCATAGAGGGAGACAGGCATAATTGCTTTTGTTTTATCTGTAATAAGACTCTCGATTTTAGTAGGATCAATGTTGTAACTTTCTTCGTTAATATCTGCAAAAACAGGTTTTGCTCCTAGAAATGAGATAACTTCGGCAGTAGCAATAAAAGTAAAGGGAGTTGTTATAACTTCATCGTCTTGACCAATGTCTAAAGCCATGAGAGCTAGCAAAAGAGCATCTGTTCCACTACTACAACCAATAGCGTGTTTAGCGCCAGTGTAATTTGCTAAGTTCTCTTCAAGAGTATTTAGTTTAGGGCCACCAATAAACTGCGCTGAACTAAATACCTCTAAAACTTCGCTGTCTATTTCTTTTTGATATTGTAAATATTGTGCTTGTAAATCTATAAAATTAATTTTCATTTTTGTCCTCTATTATCGCTGCTATATTTTTTGAACTACCGTGTTTCAAATAAGCTCTTAAATGTTTTGAATCATCTAAAAATGTACTTCGGTCATACTCATTAAAAGCTTTAATGAGATTGTCCACTGTTACATCTTCTTGAATCAACTCTGGGTGTAAATCTCTGTCATTAAACTTTGTAAACATAATGTTACTAAGGCCTATATGGCTTACTTTAACTAGTTTAGATGCAATAAAATAGTCTAATGGTTTGGCGATGTAGCTAAGAACAAACGGAGTTCCTATAAGTGCTGCTTCTAGTGTCGCTGTTCCACTACAGATAAATGCAAAATCTACTTCATAAAGAGTCTTGTGTGCATTGTGAGCTATTTTAAAACCTGATAGGTTACCATAAAGGTCTTTTATATCTTCTTTATTGAAGTGTTGAGGAATAATGATAGTAGCTTCAACCCCAAGTTTACGACTTACTTCTTTGAAAATTGGCATGAGTTTTTTTATTTCACCCTTACGACTACCAGGCATAAAAGCTACACTTTTTACATTAGTATTAATTTCTTGTTTGAACTCTTTGATAATGTCTAAAAGTGGGTGTCCAACATAAGTTATGGGAGCACTCTTTGAATAATAATCTTTTTCAAATGGGAGTATAGATGCTAAATGGTCTATAGTCTTTTCTAAAATTGGAATTCTCTTTTTCTTCCATGCCCAAGCTTGAGGTAAAATGTAGTAAATAATTTCTTTATCTGGAAATCGTTTTTTTATTTTTTTGGCCAAGGGTAGGTTGAAGCCTGATGAGTCTATGAGTAAAACCTTGTCCACATCTTGGGCTAAATCAACCATCTGGGCGTTAAGTTTAAAAAAGTAACGCAGTTTTTTTATTGCGTCTACAAAACCCATGATTGCTAGACTTCTCAAATCAACTATGGAATCACCCAAGTCTCGGTCAAAAATACCAATAAATTCTACATCATCACTAAGCTCTTTTTTTAAAGATTTCAGGTGCATGTTTGCCGAATGTTCTAATGCACTAACTAAGATTTTCATAAACCGCCGTCACTGTATATTTGAAAACTATTTTCACATTTTCTCCATTATATAATTGTGCAATTATATCTTAGGCATGCTAATTCTAAAGCAAGCTCCATCTTTAGTGTTATATGCTTTTATCTCACCATGTAGATGTTCTTCAATAATCATCTTACTCATATAAAGACCTATACCTGTTCCTGTTTTTTCATCTTTAGTGCTGAAATAAGGATCAAATATTTTAGGTAGTATAGTCTTATCTATTCCACCACCATTATCGCATATTTCTATATTTACAAATTTTTCATCTTCATAAACATTAACATTTATAAGTGCATGCTCTGTTTTTTTTGCCAATAGTACATCTTTTGCATTATTTATGATATTTACAAAGACTTGCATGAGCTCCGTTTGATAAGAATCTATTTCTGAATCAGATTCATAAGAACAATTGAATTCAATACTATTACTTTTTAGAGTGTCTTGTAGCATAGACTTTACTTCTTCTATTACTAATGGTACTTTAACTTTTGAAATTGATTTGTCTGGTTTAAAAAAGTTTCTAAAGTCATCAATTGTTTTTGATAAGTATGCTGTTCTCTTAATGATGTTATTGGAAAATTGTTCTGCTTTTTCTTTGTTGAAATTATCCAATGCAATATCTAGTAACATATTGTTAGCATCCATAGATATTATGCTAAGTGGCTGTCTCCATTGATGTGCAATCATACTTATCATTTCACCCATAGCTGCATGTCTTGATTGGTTGATTAGCATCTCATCTTTACTTTTAATTTGTGTAATATCTTGTATAGTCCCTACCATCGTATTTGTTTTTTTATCTAAAGTACCGATACATTCTATCCAGATTACATCACCATCTGGTTTAGTTATTCTGTAATTACACTGATGCTTATTTCCATTTTTTTCTATGTCATCTATTGATGTAATAAAACATGAAACATCCTCTTTAAACATAATAGACTTTAAAAACTCAGGTCCTGGAGTAAACTCTATGTCTTCTAGACCAAATATTTTAATCATTTGTTTAGACCAACAAGCTTTCATAGTGTCAAAATTCAACTCCCAATTTCCCATTTTTGCTGCGGCTTGAGATCTCAACAGTATCTCTTTTTGCATCTCATTTTCTTCTATTCTTTCATTGATTGTTTGTCTGTATTTATTGAACTTTTTACCTAATATATTTGATATAAAAAGTAATATAACAAGCAATATAGATGTTATAAGTAGCGTTATTCCTACTATTCTCTTTATTCTTTTTGTAAAATCAGCTTCTATTTTATTCTTTTTCTTTGAAATTTCTTTTATTAAATCGTCCTCATAATAAACACAAGTTATAATCCATTTCCAATCTTTAAAAAGTTTAATATAGATAGTCTGTTTTTTCGTTTTAAAACTAGAGGTTTTATCTCCTTTAGTTGAGACTTTAATATAACCTCCACCATTATTTAGAATTTTTTTAGCTTCTTTAAAAAAGCTTTCTGCATTATCTAATTTTTTTGAGTTATGAATGTTTGTTCCAATTTTACTTTTATCAATATTTGTTAGAAAAGTACCATCCTCGCTAAATATAGTCATTTCAGAAGTACTATTGTCTTTAAGATTATTAAGATAATTTATTACATGTTTCTGCTTTATTGAATTGAACTCATCCACATACTCACCAGTTCCAACAAACCAATCATATGGCTTAAAGTGCTTGACAAAACCAATTTTTTCATACTCTTTTTTTATATCATTTGGTTTATTAAAAAACCAATTAAAAAAACCTTCACCTTTTTCTTTAACTATCTTTATAGCTATTTGGTTCCTGTAAGTTCCCATAATATCTTTGTCGTAAAAATAGTTTTTACCTTCTCTTTGAGGTTTTGTAGGATGAAAGATATTTGTTGCATCCATATCATAAATAAAGAAATAACTTCTTCCATCATTGAACTTAATATCTTGCAATGTGTCTTTTATTATTTGAGTGATTTCTTGTTTAGTTTTTGTTTTATAGTTTTTTTCATAGATGGATTTCATTAAAGAATGTGCCGTATAAACATATTCTTTAATGGAACTCTTTAATGATTTCTCTGTATTTTTTTGTTCAGAAATTAAATAATTTTCTATATGAATAACTTTTTCTTTTATGTCTAGTTTCTTTTGTTGTGTATATGATTTAGTAAGGGCTTCTTTTTCATTTTCAAAAGTTTTTTTACTATTTACATATAATGAAAAAGAGAGCACAATACCAAATAGAAGTACAAAAATAATAGGTACATACTTAATAAAATTAATTATTTGATTTTCATTTTTTAAGGATACTTTATTCATTATAAACTCCTACCTTTTGTTCTATATAATATTATATCACAAAGTGTTATTTTATTATATTTCCCAACAATAAGGCTTAAATATTTTTCCTAGTTTAATGTACAATATTATATATAAAAATAACTTGGTATTATACTAGTTATAAATTATAGAAGGAAATTATTATGAGTGAACCAACATTGGAAAGTATTGACGACTATGACACTTTAAAAGGTGAAAAGAAAAAGGTTATTGTAACTCTTATAATAGCTGGTTTAATTATAGGTGCAATTTACGCAGTTATTACGAATTTTTATTCTGGAGTAGAAACTACTTCTGAAGATAAAACATATAAAATTGTACCAATGAAATAAGACATCACATTAAACTTGAAGAGTGCCTAAGTCTACTTGTTTGCCAATTCAAATAATTAATGGTAATCCCTAATTAAACTACTGCATGAAATTCAAATCAAAATTAGTGTCAATATTTTGATACAATTACGAAAAAATAAGGTCACGAAATGTTAATGACAGTTGTCACTATTTATACACTATTTGTTCTAATCTCAGTATACACAAGCGTAATGCAGATTGCTTATGTAAATCAAGCTAAAAAAAAGAAGGCAGTTCTTTTAATGTCTGCAGACTTTTTAAAAGCTGGTAACTATAGTGTTGCTAAAGAAAAGATGTCTATTATAAGTTCATTTATAGATTACATTTTATTTATTGCTTGGATGGGATTTGGTATTTCTTACCTTTCAAATAATATGGTTTTTGAAAATGATGCAATTATGAATATAGCCATTGTAATGAGTTTTATAATTATTAACTCAATTATTTCATTGCCTTTTTCATACTATGAGAAGTTTGTT
>JBLIEY010000037.1:0-19635 GCA_047633475.1 Sulfurimonas sp. | reverse complement strand
AGAAGAGAATTAGTCTACAATATTCTCATGGTTTGTGCGTTGTTCTTCAGTAACTTCTTCACGATGTGAAGGACTTTCACCAATAGCATCCCATGTAATACAACCCTCAGTAGGACATGCAGTAGCGCAAGCTGGTTCGTCGTGATAACTAACACATTCTACACATTTATTACCATATACATAATATGTTTCTTCGCCAGTTGGATTATCATCCTCATCAACAATTGCTTCTACCGGACACTCATCTATACATGCACCACAATTGATGCAAGTATCATTAATAATTACTGCCATTATATTCTCCTATAATTTAATTTTCGTGATAAGTTTATCACAAGATTTTTAAAGATAGCTAAAATACAAGATTAAATTTTTAAATAAGCCTTAATCTCGTCTACTCTGTCTGTTACTTCCCATGTAAAGCCCTCTTCTTCTCTACCGAAGTGACCGTAAGCCGCTGTTTTTCTATATATAGGACGAAGTAAATCTAAGGCTTTTATGATTCCTTTTGGAGAAAGATCAAACAAGTCTTTAACACATTTTTCTATCAACTCTTCATCTACTTTACCTGTGCCGTGTGTGTCTACCATAATTGATACAGGTTGAATTACACCTATTGCATAAGCAACTTGAAGTGTAGCTTTCTCACAAGCTCCAGATGCAACTAAGTTTTTTGCAACCCATCTAGCAGCGTAAGCAGCACTTCTATCTACTTTGGTAGGATCTTTTCCACTAAAAGCACCTCCACCATGGGGACAACTTCCACCATATGTATCTACTATAATTTTTCTACCAGTTAAACCGGCATCACCTTGTGGTCCACCTATTACAAATTTACCAGTTGGATTAATATGTATAACAGTGTCTTCACTCATCATATCACTAGGAATCACTTGATTTATGACTTCACTAACCATGTCTTTATATATTTGTTCTTGCGAAACATCCGGTGCGTGTTGAGTTGAAATGACAATTGTCTCAACGGACACTGGTTTATCACCTATGTATTTAACACTAATCTGTGCTTTTCCATCAGGACGGAGATAAGGAACGATTCCTTCTTTTCTAACTTCTGCCAGTCTTCGCGTCAAAAGATGCGCTAAATGAATTGGCAGAGGCATTAAAACATCTGTTTCACTACATGCATAACCAAACATCAGACCTTGATCACCTGCACCAATTTCGCCATCTTTTTGATCAACACCTTGATTAATATCAGGAGATTGTTCACCTATTCCATTTAAAACTGCAGCAGCACGATAGTCAAAACCGTAGGTTGCATCTGTGTAGCCTATTTCTTGAATAACTTTTCTAGCAATTTCTTGCATTGGGGCATAAGCCGTTGTCTTCAATTCGCCTGCAATTACACAAAAACCATTTGATACTAATGTTTCACACGCAACGCGTGCATTGGTATCATGTTCAATAATATAATCCAAAATTGCATCACTGATTTGATCTGCCATCTTATCAGGGTGCCCTTCTGTTACAGACTCGGAAGTAAATATATACTCTTTTGTCATCGATTTTTTCCTTATTAAAGTATGAGCTCTAGTCTCATAAATTGCTCGAATTATATCAAAGTATAATTAATTTTTTACTGATAAAAATCAATAAATCAAAAGATAAAATTTATCCTTAAATAAACACATTACTTACTTTTATATGAACTTTGTTAATAGTTCTTTTGTTAGAATTCAACTATATAAAAAAAAAGTAATATATAAGGATATATAAAATGATCGTAACAAATCAAGCTCCAGACTTTACAGCAACAACAGTTCTAGCAGATGGCTCAATCGATGAGAGCTTCAAATTATCAGAAAATTTTGGTGAAAAAGGTACTGTACTTTTCTTCTACCCACTAGACTTTACATTTGTTTGTCCATCTGAAATCATTGCATTTTCTCATAGAATTGAAGACTTTAAAAGCCGTGGTGTAAATGTAATAGGAGTATCTGTTGATTCTCAATTTTCTCACTTTGCATGGAGAGAAACTCCAATTAACAATGGTGGTATTGGCCGTATTAAATATCCACTTGTATCAGACCTTACAAAACAAATCTCAAAAGATTATGATGTATTGTTCGGCGAATCAGTTGCTTTACGTGGTTCATTTTTAATTGACGGTAAAGGTGTTGTTCGTCATGCAGTTATAAATGACTTACCACTTGGTCGTAACATTGATGAAATGATTCGTATGGTAGATGCAATGCAGTTTACTGACGAACATGGTGAAGTATGTGCTGCTGGTTGGCAAAAAGGTGACGAAGGTATGAAAGCAACAACTGAAGGTGTTGCAGAGTATCTTGGTAAAAACGAAGCTAAACTATAATTATTATCACTATATGAGCAAAAGCCCATATAGTGAACGCTAGCCGCTTAGGCACTAAAGCTAACCTCTTTCGAGGTAGATTTTAATTTCGTTTTGCGTGGTAACTAAACTGGCAAGTAATACGCAGTTGCAATTAACGATATTGTAATTAGTAACCAAACAATCGGAATCATTCTATACTTTAAACTCACATCTTTTAAACCCATAAAATAATCAATAACTAATTGCCCTTTTATAAATGTTGTTAAAAGTAATACAGCAACAAAATATTTATTTATATATTCTAAATATCCCAACAAAAAAGCAAAAATAGTAAGTAGTATTAAAACTATCCATGTGTATTCTAAGTATTTTTTCATAACTCACCTCTACCTTATTATGTAGATAAGCGGAAACAGTACAATCCACAATAAATCTACCATATGCCAATAAGATGCACCTGTTTCAAAGCCAGAATAATCATCTGGTGTATAACCATAGTTTTTTGTTTTTTGATATATATTAAACAAAATGACTGAACCTAAAAGTACATGCATAAAATGAAAACCCGTTAAAAGTATGTAAAACATGAAAAACTTATTTGTACTAAGATTAATACCAAGTCCAAATATATGAGAAAATTCTGTTATTTTCACAACTAAAAAAGCCATTGCACAAATCATGGCAAATACAAGCCACTTAGATGCTTGTATATTTAACTCTTTATAATTATCTTTAGTCATACTTTTCATATTATTTACTGCTTTTACAACAAAGTAACTACTTGTTATTAAGATAAAAGTATTGATAAAACCAGAAGTTTGGCTTAGTACTTCTTGAGAAGTATTAAAAAGTTCTATATCAGCTCTTCTTGAAAAAGCATAACCAAAAAATAGTAATGCAAATGTTAGTAACTCAACATAAATAATAATCCAAATAGCAAAATCCCCAGGAGGATACTGCTCTTTTGTCATTGTGTCTTTAAACATTTTAGCTTTTAGTGAAGTGTAGAGATATAAGCTTTTCTAAGACTTCTAAAACATCATCTTCATCACTTAATGATTCAACTATTGAGTGCATACATGCTTGGTAAGGGTCAAAGCCTTTTGTAATTAATTTTCCTGCATAAATAAGAAGTCTTGTCGATACGGCTTCTTGAATATCTGTATCACTAAGTTGACGAATCTCACCTGCTATGTTTACAAGTTTTTGTGCTGTCTTTTCATCAACTCCACTCTCTTTAATAACAACTTCTTTTTCAATATCTGCTTTTGGGTAATTAAAACTAAGAGAAATAAATCTTTGTTTAGTACTAGGTTTCATCCCCTTCATTACATTTTGATATCCAGGATTGTAAGAAACAACAAGCATAAAATCTTTGTGAGCCTCTATGACTTCTCCAGTTCTATCAATAGGTAAAACTCTACGATAATCTGCTAAAGAGTGCAAAATAACCGTAGTATCTTTCCTAGCTTCTATGATTTCATCAAGATAGCAGATGCCACCATTTCTTACAGCTTTTGTAAGTGGTCCATCTTGCCAGTAAGTTCCATTTTCATCTATGAGATGACGACCTAACAAGTCTGCAGCACTTAAATCATCATGGCAAACAACTGTATATACATCTCGGCTTAACTCTTCGCCCATAGCTTCTATAAATCGTGTTTTTCCACAACCTGTTGGGCCTTTTATTAAAATGGGTAAGTCCATCTCTGCAGCAGCTTTAAAAAGCTCAACTTCATTTGATTGAGGTAAATAGTAAGTTTTTGACATCATTTTCCTTTTGTTAAATTTATATAAACTTCTGGTAATATTTTTGGTAATTTTCGACCATCTCTAACAATTGCATAACCGTTTCTCCCAAAGAGATATCCTAGATACTCTTTGGCATCTACATCAACTGTAAGACAAAAAGGCACTATTCCTTTTTGTTTAACTTCTTCAATAGCTTTTTTAGTATCTTCTATTCCGTATCTACCATCATATCTATCTTCATCATTTGGTTTTCCATCGCTAATGATTAGAAGTAATTTATTTGCGCTTTGCTGTTTATCTAAAATCTTTGCAGATTCTCTGATAGCAGTTCCCATTCTTGTGTAGTATTGAGGTTTCATATTGTCTATTCGTCCACGTACAACATCTGTGTATTTATCTTTAAAATTTTTAATAATATTAAAATATACTTTTTTGTTTTGTAGTGAGGAAAAAGAGTAAATTGCAAATTTATCTTCTAGTGTCTGTAGGGCTTCACTAAACACCATTAAAGAGTCTTTAATGACGTCTATAATTCTTATATCTTGAGTAATTCCGCCTTCCGTAGAGAGAGAAACATCAGCTAAAATCAGAGTAGCCATATCTCTAGTCTTTTTCTCAAAAGTAGTATAAAACTTTTGATGATGCATAGATTTATTTTTATGACTTGAGTATTCTATCCACGTATCTATATTAATCTCATCTCCATAAGGCAACCTGTCATTTTTGATTCTATCAAGCTGAAGCAAGTCTAGCTCACCCTGAATTTTTCTAACAGTTTTGTTTAGTCTTTTTGGTAAGTTAATTGCTTCAACATTTATTGTTACTTGGGGTTTTATACGAACGTAGTTAATAAGATAGTCTTGTTTTCTATAATCCCACTCATCTATTAAATGTCCTTTTCCAAGGGGATATATTTCAGTCATATCTGCTTGCATATCTAAATCCATCTTTATTCTAGATGCTAGATTTGCTTGTTTTTTACCTATGGTTATCTCATCTAAATCTTCTGCATGATATAGAGCATTTTCATCAAAACTATCATCTTCCATTCTATCTACATTAACTTGTTCAAAGATACTCATCAAAGACTCTGGAAGGAATGCTAAGAAGCCATCACTTTCATTTTTATCGTCTGATTGGTTTGCCTGTTTTTTCATCTCTAAAGTATCTGTTTTATCTTTTTCTTGTTCTCTACTTAACTCTTCTTCATCACTATTTTTCCAACTAGATGATGAAACTGCAGGATAAATCCACATAGGATTTGGATAGTCTTCTATTGAATCTTCCGTCGAAGACTTAATAGAAGCTAACTGTTCAAAAGTACTACTAAAATACTTTGTTGCACTCTCAAAAAAAAGGTTAAAACCACTATATCTTTTTTTCAAATATTCTTGTACTTGTAAATTTTGCAAGGTGATGTTCGAGCTTGTAACATTTACTTTAGTTGCCATAGCTATTAGCCAGTAGTACAACATTTCATTTTCTTCTTTGGTATCAAAGTAAGCGAAAGAAGCTGGTAAATATATAGACTTGTCATCTTGCCAAGTAAGATAAAACTCTTTTCCTAAAAAAGAAATTTTTTGTAGCAAGGTTCTTGAAGTTTTTATCTGTCTTTTGTCAGTGATTTGTAAATTTTTACCTTTTTCACCACCTAAAAGATGATAAAAAAGGATTAAAGATTTAGAGATATCAGTAAAGTAAACTCTCTCACTCTCGTGAAATTTATTTACTTTTTTGTTTAAGAACTTATCCCAAACTTTACCGATACTCTCTTCAAATTCAAGAAAATAATTGAGCATGAAAGTTTTACTTCGCCTCTTCTTTTATAAAGAAGCTGTAGAAATAAGTAAGAAGTCCAACAAAAACTAATGCACCAAATCCTAAACGAATAAAGTAAACATTTCTAATAGACTCTTGTGACTCCATAAAACCTATAAGATTAGTTCCAACTCTTAAATCCATAATCTGGACAATTCCTGCAGCTGTTAGGGCAAGAGTAAGACCAAGCATACCAATGTTCATCATCCAAAAAGAGCTTAACTCCACTTTCTGTGCTTTTGCACAATTACCATGAGGACGACCTCTAAGAATTGGCATAGCGTATGAAATCACTGTAAAAATAATCATTATATAGGCACCATAAAATGAAAGGTGTCCATGAGCTGCCGTAAGTTGAGTTCCATGAGTATAGAAGTTAACAGGGGCAAGTGTATGTAAAAATCCCCAAACACCAGCTCCTAAGAATGCCATTACAGCAGTTCCCTTAGCCCAAGTAAGTGCTATTTCATTATCATGTTTAATTTTTCTATCTCTTGCCATACTAAAGGCGAAAAGAACCATTAAGAAGAAAGGTAGTGGTTCAACAGAAGATGATATAGATCCAATCCATAACCAATATTCAGGTGCGCCCATATAGAAGAAGTGATGACCTGTTCCTAAAATTCCAGAAATCATAGTCATAGCTATAATTAAATATAACCACTTATCAATATGCTCTCTATCAACACCTGTAACTTTAATAAGAACAAATGCCAAAATAGCACCCATTATTAATTCCCAAGTAGCTTCAACCCATAAATGAACTGTGAACCACCATAAAAATTTATCCATTACAAGGTTTTCAGGAATGTAAAATGCAAACAAAAAGAACACTGCAAGACCTATAAGTCCTGAAATTAAAACAGTAGTTATAACAGTTCTTCTTCCTTTTAAAACAGTCATCATTACATTTACAAGATATGAAACAACAACAAGCACAATACCAACTTTAGTAGGCAATGGTTGTTCTAAAAACTCTCTACCCATGGTAGGAAGTAAATTATTAAAAGTAAGCTCTGTTAGAGTTGCATAAGGAACAAATAAATAACCTAAAATCGTAGCAACACCAGCAACAACAAATACCCAAAAAGTAATGATAGCTAACTTTGGACTCCAAAGTTCTCTCTCTGCTTCTTCAGGAATTAAATAATAAGTAGCACCCATAAAACCAAATAAAATTAATACAATAAGTAAATTTGTATGAACCATTCTTAAAACATTAAATGGAATCAATGGGAATAAAAAATCTCCATAAAGATACTGAATTGCCATAAGAAGACCAAAAAGGATCTCTCCTGCTAGAAGAATCAATGCAAAAGTAAAATACGGCTTTGCGACCGCTTGTGAACTATATTTCATATTTTCCTATCCTTCTATCGTTGGTGGCCATTCATTGGCATTAATTTTAGATGTCCAAATTAAGAAATCAGATATATTATTTACTTCTTCTTCACTTAGGTTAAATTGTGGCATTTTTCTTCTGTCTGGAGTACTTAATGGCTGAGCGGCCATCCAACCCTGCATATATGCTTTAAAGCCAACCTCATCAGATGCTCCTCTTCTTTGAAATACATTCATAAGTTCAGGTGCGTAATATGCTCCTTCACCTACAATAGTGTGACAGCCAACACAGTTGTTTTTTTCCCAAAGTGCTTTACCGGCTACTACACTGTGTGTCATTTGCCCTTCATTTGATCGTTTAGGGATTTGTTGTACAGTATCAAAAGTTAGTACTAAAAATATCAACAGTGCGAACATTCCACCACCGTAATAGATATTTTTTGCCATACTTTTCGTTATACGTTCAGTCATAAACATTCCTCTTTTAAATTCTACATAGAAGTAGTAATTGGAATATTATCAAAATATTATTTAATTCTACCTTTAAGTAGTAATTAAAAACTTTGGTTATAATGTGATAAAAATATCATAGAGAGTTCACATGCAGTTAAGTAATACTTCCCAATATGCGATAAGAATTTTGGCATATATAGCAGATCAAAAAGATTCACATCTTATTAATGCAACCGTATTGGCTGAAGCATTAGATTTACCATATAAATTTTTGACTAAGATTATGGCTGAACTTGTAAAAGCTGATTTAGTAGAGTCAATAAGAGGTAGAGATGGTGGCTACAAATTAAGAAGAAGTTCATCAGAAATCATGGTTGATGACATTTTAAGTCTTTTTCGTGACTCAGTAAAAGATGAAGAGTGTGTTTTAGGTATAGGTTTTTGTAACAACGAATGTAAGTGCGCGCTCCACGACCAATGGGTGAAGCCAAAACTTCTTATGCAAAAAATGTTTAAAGAATCTAGTCTAAAAGATATTGCCGGTAAGGGCTGTAAAATATAATTATAATTTTACAAACTCCAAAGCTTTATGGTTCACAAAAATTATATTATGCCACTGACAAGCAGGAGCTATAAGGTTCAGTCTTTTTGGATTGGAACTTCTTGAGAGTGCTACATAAAACTGAGATGGTGCGAAGATTTCATTTGTCTCAATTATTAAATCTTCTATAGACATACCCTGTGATTTATGAATAGTAATAGCAAAAGCTAGTTTTATAGGAAACTGGTAAACGCTAAGCTGAGGCTCTTCAACAATCTCTTTTTTACCATTTACACTTTTTTCACTCCACTTAGCCTTACTTTGAGCAACTGCTTCTAGTTTTATAACCTTAGCATCTGACTTACGAACATAAACATAACTATCATCTACGTTTGCTATAACACCTCTTTCACCATTAAAATAGTTCCACGAGTTTCTTGTAAAAAGAACAGGTGCTCCTATCTTTAACTCAAGTTCTTTGTCAATTCTAGAATCATTCATAAATCTGTCTATTTCAACATCTTTAACACTCTTTGAGTGTTTTATGATTTGTGCTTCTTTTACAAAAAGCTCTGCATCTATGTTTGATAGTTGACTTTTGTTATGTCTAGATGCTGAGTAGTTTTTACCAAATAAAAAAGTAAATTCACTTAGGTCTTGTGGAAGTGGTTTTATATATTCATTTAAATGGTTATGAATTTCTTCATTCACAAAACCAGCTCTTACCTTTGCTAAAAGTTCTATAAACTTTTTATCGTCAGTTCTATATATATGAGTAAGCTCTATTTTAAGAAAATCAAACTCATTCCAAGAGTTTGATTCAAAAGCAAACTTAACTTCCCCGCTTCCTCTAACTACAGGAGGCAATTGTAAGAAATCTCCAACAACTAAAAGAGAACCTTTAAAATCAGCTTGAGTTAGTCTCAAGAGTATCATCTCAAAAAGAGTATCACTAACCATTGAAATTTCATCTATTACTATGAGATGCATACTAGATATTAGTTTTTTTATTTTGTTTTTTATCTCTAACTTACCATTGATTTCCAACTCTTTTACATCAGCTGCGATGCCAAGGTCTAAAAAACTGTGAAGAGTTTGTCCCCCTATAAGAGTGGCTGCCATTCCAGTAGATGCAAGTTTAGCTACTTTCTTCGCTTCTGACTCATAATATTGGATAACTTCTCTTGTGATAGTTGTTTTTCCAACACCTGCCCCACCAGTTAAAAAAACGTTTTGTTTATGTAATAGTTTTTGGGTGATTTGATCTAGATAATTCATAAAGAAATTATACTAAAATAGTATAATAACCCCATGAAAAAAATATTAATAGTTGAAGACAACAAAACCCTTGCTAAGCTTTTGGCCAAAAAGATATCTGCATCTCTAAAATATGAAGTTGATATAGCCTATAAACTCTCAGAAGCAAAACTTTTTTTAAAAAAGTATAAATATTTTCTAACCCTTCTTGATATCAATCTCCCAGATGCTCCAAATGGAGAAATTGTTGATTATGTGCTTTCCAAAGGGAATCATGCAATAATATTGAGTGCAAATATAGACAAAGAATTTAGAAAAAAAATACTTCAAAAAAATATTATAGACTATGTAAATAAAGGTGGAGTGGAAGATATTAATTATATCATCCAAACTATCCAAAGACTAGAAAAAAATATAGAGCACAAAGTTTTAGTAGTTGATGACTCAATGGTTTTTCGTAAAACTATGAAAGAAATGCTTGAAAATCTTTTTTACAAGGTTATAACTGTTGCTCACGGAGAGGAAGCAGTTGGGATGCTTAATGCCCATCCAGATATTTCTTTAGTTATCACAGACTACTATATGCCAGTAATGAATGGTCTTGAACTTACACGTGAAATCCGAAAAAAATACAATAAATCACAACTTTGTGTTATTGCAATATCTTCAAATAATGATGAAGACATAAATGCTATGTTTTTAAAACAAGGTGCAAATGACTACATTACAAAACCATTCTCAAAAGAAGAGTTTTCTTGTCGCATAAACAACTCCATAGAAGCCTTAGAAAACATTCAGCTTATAACAAACCATGCAAATAGAGACTTCCTAACTGGTCTTCATAATCGTCGCTATTTTTTTAAAAATATGCAAGAGTATCTTGAAGATCTAAAAGATGGTGCTGGAGAGTTTGCCGTAGCAATGATAGATATAGACTCTTTTAAAAAAATCAACGATACTTATGGGCATGATATTGGTGATCAAATTATTATTGCTCTATCTGAAATTCTAAGCACGAATATAAAATATAATGATCTTGTAGCTAGATTTGGTGGTGAAGAGTTTTGTATAGTCTTAAAAAATACAGATATGCACCGTGCCCATGAAATTTTAGAGAGAATGAGAAAAGAAGTAGAGAGTTTTTACTTCCAAGTAGAGGGTAAAGAATCAATCAAATTTACCGTATCCATTGGCGCTACTATATATAACAATGATAGTCTCGATGACACTATAGCTCACGCAGACATGATGCTATATAAGGCAAAACAAAACGGTAAAAATCAAGTACTCTTTAACTAATCTTGCAAAACTATAACTTCTCCAAAAGGCACTTCTAACTCTTTTGGAGTTATCCATTTTACATCGTAAGATGGTTCAGATGATGGGAAAGTTCCTTCTAAATCGCTAAAGTACAAAAGTAGTTTTGTGTCTAATAGCTCATCTTCTATAAATTCAAAAACAGGTCTAAAGTCAGTAGCTCCACCACCTTCAACATTAACTTCTAATATATCTCCACTAAAAAAAGTTTTATGAGAACGGATTTTATCATCGCATACAAGAAGATTTATCTCATAAGATGGGATTGTATTCATAAGAAAATTTAACTCACTCAAAAACTCACTAAGTAAACCTTCATCAACAGAACCTGAACTATCAACGGCTACAACTAGTTTAAACTTTTGACTTACACTTGAAGGAAGATAAATACCTAGATGCAAAAACTTTTTGTTTGGTGGCATCTGAGCATAGTCATCTTTATGAAATCTCTCTAACGCCACTCTAAGCTCATCACGCCAGTCTATCTTAGCAACTTTGCCAATGTTAAAAAATCTTCCTATACTATTTGGAAGTTCTCCACTTTTGTTTTCTGCATCTAAAACAGCTTGTGCAAACTCTTCAAAAAGTTGTTCTTCGTGATTTTGCATAAGTTCTTGTTCTTGATAAGATTCTTGATTTTGTACATCATTTACATCATCAGCTTCATACTCTAACTCATCACGGAGGATATCTTGCTTTAACTCAGCATATATCTCTTCAGCATAAAGTCCGCAAAATCGTTTTGAATAATGAGCTTGATAGGGTCGTTCAAGTCCATTCTCAACAAGCATATCATTAACCGCATAATCAGTTGAAAGTTGCCACAACCAACCGCTTCTGCCGTTCTTACGTGATTCATGTGCTAAAGATGCATGCATCGCACCGTTTGCAAATACAAACTGCATCTCATTTAAGTTTATTTCCGTAAAAAAGTCACTGTTATACTCAAGTGTAATTCCATCACTTTTAAAAGCTTGGATGTCATCGTTTTGTATAAGTTTAATTTTTGAAGCGATTGTTCCAAATAGTGGATACTCAACTAAGAGTTTTGCTTTGGCTTTGGAGATTTTTTGATCTATTTTCATAATTATTGTATCTCCAAAATTTTACAAAGATATTTTACTATTCACGCCCAGTTGTTTCATAAGGCACAGATTTAAATGTTCCCATAGAGTTTACGATTGGATAACCAGCGTTCATCCATGCATCTATACCACCTTTTAAATTATAAACATTTTTAAAACCTAAATCTTCTAAAGTTTTAATTGCTAAAACAGCTCTTGGACCTTTATGGCAGTAAAGAACTATTGTTTGTTCTGGCTTAAGTGCACCTGCTTTTGCAACTGCTGGATCCAATGTACCTCTTGATATCTTTTTAGTCGTTTTAGATTCAATCCATCCTGAAGATACTTCTTTCTTCTCTCGAATATCAACTAAAATAA
Source organism: Sulfurimonas sp. (assembly GCA_047633475.1). Taxonomy (GTDB): domain Bacteria; phylum Campylobacterota; class Campylobacteria; order Campylobacterales; family Sulfurimonadaceae; genus Sulfurimonas. The sequence goes on along the minus strand of JBLIEY010000037.1, from coordinate 7,397 downwards.
AATCTTTTTTATTTTTAATCCAAGACATCAACTCTTTTGGAGTAATTGATTTAACTTCTGCTCTTGCTATAGAAACCTGTTTTTTCCATAGTTTTAGTACTGTATTTTCATTTTTAACTTCTGCTTGTAAAAATGACACGAATATTAGTAGTGCTAATATTATTTTTGATAATTTCATAATATCTCCTTATAAGATTTCAAGATTTTAGCTAAATTAAAATAAAAGCAAACTTCTCTACCCACTCTTTAAAAACATCAGAATATTCCATCTTTACTCCGTTTCTTTGCAAGTCTTGAACGCACATAACTGCAAATTCACTTTTTAGTTCTAAAGTGTATTTTAGTAAATTATCAAGATTTTCATCATTATTATCTTTTAGTAAAGCACTGACTAATCCTGTACTTAGTGCATACAAAACATCTACTTCATCACTATATTCACCTTCTCCAGATGCCAAGATTCTTTTTATATCTGGTAATTTATTCATAACTTTAGCAAAACTCAAAAAGCCGACTGCAACTTCACGTCCTACAGCACCACTTATAGCATCTAAGATTAAGTCTTGGTCAATGTTGCTTTTTAGGATGCTATCTTCATATTCCCAACTTCTAGGAGTCGCAAAGCTTTTCACATCACTTTTTGCATCAAAGGTAAAAAGGTGTTCTGGTTTATACGAGATATAAGAGATGATTCTATTATCAATTTCTTTTTTATAAGCCCAAAATTTCCAATCATCAACATCAATATCCATCTCAAAGTGAACAAATCTGTTTGCAAGTGGAGACGGCATTCTATAAGTCACACCTCTATCGCTTTCACGATTACCAGCCGCTATAATCGCCCAACCACTTGGAAGTTCATACTCGCCTACTTTTCTATCTAAAATTAACTGATATGCAGATGCTTGAACACTAGGTGCGGCAGTATTAAGTTCATCTAAAAATAAAATACCTTTTCCACTTTTAGGTAAAAAAGCAGGAGGAGCCCAAAGTGCAGTATGGCTTTGTTTATCATAAAAGGGTATGCCTTTTAAATCTGTAGGGTCCATAAGTGAGAGTCTTAAGTCAATAAACTCCATTTCATTACTTTGTGCTATTTGTTTGATGATTGATGATTTTCCAATACCCGGAGCTCCCCATAAAAATGCTGGAACTTTTTGCTCTATTAGAGCGGTTATAGTATTTATTAATTTAGTAGCTTTCATTTAGATTTCCCATCCTATATTTTCACTCATTATATGTTTACCAAATTGTGGATTTTCTTTTACAGCTCTTTCTAGGCGTGCATCTAACTGAAGTTGATACAAAATATCAATAGGAGTAGATGGGTTCTTTGCCAAAGATTTAAGGACTTTTATATCAGCACTTTGAGCAAGTTGCTCTAAGATATGCTTAGGCGTATTTTCATTGTTTGAAAGAGCGAAATGATTTTGAGCATCTTTGTATGCATCTTCAAGACTATCTTTTGGAGTAGCTGAATTCTCATAAAGAGCATAGTTTATCGCCTTAGATTCTTCGCTTAGTAATTCTAAAACAACTGTCTCATCTATCTGCTCATTAGTTGCCAAAGACAAGAGAACCTCATCATATCCATTTGCCATTAATCTCTTTTGCATCTTTAAAGAAATGGTCTCGTTTTTAGCTACATAATCAGGATGACTCTTAAAAAATAGTTCAAATAGTTCATCATTTAAACAAATATATGTAGCCATGTTTTTGGCAAATTTTTCATTAACAATAAGCTTTTGAAGAACTGTTTTTTCCAAGTTGTAACTATATGAAAGAGCGGTATTAACTTCCTCATCATCACAATTAAACAAATTTTTTTGCATCTCTTGACTGCAATCTTTTCTCATAGCTATCAGTGTTCGAATATAAGAATTTGATTTTTTTATAAACATGTTTAATACATTTTTTGGTGTTGCATAGTTCGTAACGATCGCTGAAATAATTTTATTGTTTGCATCTGTAGACTTATGCTCTAAAGATTTTTGTATAGGTTCTAAAAGTGAAATAGTCTCAATAAGATCTTCATTTATACTCTGAGCTACTAGATGCATAATCCCAAGTGCCGCGTATTCAACATTATGATTTCTCTCAATGTTTTCATAAAACCTAACTATTAAAGCAGCACTAACATCTCGGTTATCATCATTATCAAAGAAGCCCTCACCACCCCAAGCATACATTTTTAAAAGTCGCAGATAAAATTCATCACTTATCATTGAGTTTGTCAAAAAATCTTTTAACCTGTCTTTATCATGAGACAATTTAAGACTCATTAAAAGAGTGTCTGCATCTATATGTTTAGCCAACTCTTTTTCAAGAATGTCTATATTGACAAATGTACATTTTTTTTCTTCATATAGTTTATCACTGGCATTTTGCTCATAGGGGGTCATCATCTTGCCATCAACTATTAAAGCAACATCTTTGTTGTATTCTTTACTTAGTGTAATTTTATGAAACTTCATTTGTGCTTTGAATTCATCTGCGCTAAAAGCACGACTTTGTCCAAATATGAGTACTGTTTTATTTTTTAATTCACTTAAATTCATAAGTAGATTATACACATTTTTTCAATTTTATACATCTTAGGTTATAATATAATAATTAGTTTAAGGAAATTATAATATGAGAATATACGCACCATGGGAAAAAGCTTTTAACAAAATATCTACCCCATTTGAGCACTTTTTACATGCACAGACAACTACTGGTTTAGTTTTAATGCTTACCACAGTTTTAGCTCTAATACTTGCTAACTCTCCGCTTATGGATGCATACGCACATATCTTTCACACGAACATAGACTTTAACGTAGGTAGTTGGAAACTCTCACACAGTTTTCATCACTGGATAAATGACGGTCTAATGGCAACCTTTTTCTTTATGGTTGGACTGGAGATAAAACGTGAAGTTTTAGTAGGTGAACTTTCAAACATTAAAGTTGCCATGCTACCAATACTAGCAGCAATTGGAGGAATGATACTTCCAGCACTTATCTACCTTAGTATAAATTACGGTGGAGAAGGTGCAGGTGGTTGGGGTATCCCTATGGCTACAGATATTGCTTTTGCTATTAGTGCGCTTGTACTTCTTGGCAAACGTGTTTCCACTGCACTTGTGACATTTTTAGTTGCACTTGCCATTGTAGATGACCTTGGTGCAGTTACAGTTATTGCTCTTTTTTACACTGAACAGATTCATTTTGTACCACTAATCTTAGCTGTTGTTTCTTTTGTAGTTTTAGTTACATTTAACCGCTTTGGTATTCACTCTATTATGCCGTATTTTATTGTTGGACTTATTATGTGGTTTTTTATGCTTGAATCAGGAATTCACGCAACAATTGCTGGAGTTATAGCGGCGATGACTATTCCATCCAAGCCAAAACTACCTCCTATAGACTTTACCTCTCATTCAAAAAATCTACTAGAAGAGTATGACAACTATCCCGTTGCAACTGATCATACTATGCATGAGAACCAAAAAGCTATACTTTTAAATATAAAAGACAAAATAGACTCAGTCAGTTCACCATCTGCAAGACTTGAACATGAGTTGCATCTGCCTGTGAGTTTAGTAGTCATTCCACTTTTTGCCCTTGCTAATGCTGGAATCTCTATAGACTTCTCTTCTATAGGTTCAACAATCTTAGAGCCTGTATCATTGGGGATTATTGCTGGACTTATTTTAGGTAAAGTTTTTGGTATTGCCGGAGTAGCTTGGTTAGCTGTAAAACTTGGAATAGCTAAACTTCCAGAAGGTAGCACAATGAACCAAATATTTGGTGTGGCTTTTCTAGGCGGTATTGGTTTTACTATGTCTATCTTTGTGGCTGACTTAGCATTTATAGGAAATGACGTTCTTATATTTCAAGCAAAAGTAGGAATCTTATCGGCATCTCTATTCGCGGGGATTTTTGGTTTCTTGTGGCTTAAGTATGTAGCAAAAAGAACAGATATTTAATCTGTTCTTTTAATTTTTAAAGAGAACAGAGAAGCTTCATCTCGTTTTCTCTTAAGATACGAATTGTATTTGTAGAGCCTGCAACACCTATTGGGTCACCTGCTGTTAGAATGTAACTCTTATCTAGTTTTAAAATTTTTCTTTTTAGACCTTCGTTCATTACTTCACACATCATATGAGCAATAGAATCTTCTTTAACCTTAAAAGCAGGGACTACTCCCCAACACATAGTTAAAAATCTAGCAACCTTTTCATCATGAACTACTGCGTATATATCACGACGTGGGCGATAACGTGAAATTTTTCTAACAGACATCCCAGAAGATGTTAAGCCTATAATACCCCAAGCATCTATATCTTCACATAGTCTTACTGCTGACTCGTTTATACTGTCTGTTGCATCTGCTATGTGAAAAACAGACAACTTGTTATATGGGTAAATTTTCTCTGCACCTACAATAGTCTCAACCATAGTCTCAACAACTAGAACTGGGTTATGCCCAATTGCACTCTCTTCTGAAAGCATTACAGCATCTGAACCATCTAATACAGCATTTGCAACATCGCTTATTTCAGCTCTTGTTGCCGTATCATTTGTAGTCATAGATAGTAGCATCTGAGTGGCAGTTATAACTGGTTTTGAAGCTTCATTTGCCTTTGATATAAGCATCTTTTGCAGAGCTGGAACTTCATGAAAAGGAACTTCTATACCTAGGTCTCCACGAGCAACCATAAGTCCATCACTTGCTTCAAGTATTGCATCTATGTTCTCAACTGCATCAAACTTCTCTATTTTTGCATACAGCTTAACTCTACCATTATTATCATCTATGATTTTTCTAGCATTTATCATATCTTGTGCATCTTGAACAAATGAAATTGCCATAAAATCAACATCATTTTTTATACCCCAAAGCATATCTACTCTGTCTTTTGGAGTTAAAACATCAATACCAAGTCTTGTGTTTGGAAAGTTTACACCTTTTTTAGAAGTAAGGAGTCCGCTGTTTCTAACTATAACTTTAACAGATGCAGATAAAACTTCAACTACCTCTGTACGAATCATTCCATCATAAAGAAATATAAACTCCCCTACTTTTAACTGCTCTAAAACTTTTGGTTGATTTATACAAGTTCGGTAATTACCATCACTTACTTTACATCCAAGCATTTCTTCTTTTACAAATTCTATAATGTCACCAGATTCTAGTTCAAATGGGTTTTCAAGCATCCCTACACGAATTTTGGGTCCGCTTATATCTTGAAGAACTCCAACAAATAAACCGCAATTTTTTTCAGCTTGTCTTATACGTTGTAAAACTTCATAGTGGTATTCATGTGTACCATGAGAAAAGTTTAGACGAAACACATCTACGCCAGCTATCATGAGAGCTTCTATCATTTCTTGTGAATCAGATGCAGGACCAACAGTTGCTAATATTTTTGTTCTTTTTTTCATTAAATTTATCCTTTTTCTAGAATTATATCACTTAAAAATTACATATGCGTTACTAATTTTTTCTACTTATTTCACAAGCATTAAAATCAAATTCTAACTCATCAGAAACTTCTTTATAAAGCAAGGGAGAATCCAAGTCTATGTACTCTATAACATCATTATACTCCATTGCTAAATGTAAGGCTGCATTTATAGAAATCGGGCCTTCTAGCATTGAACCAAGCATACATCTCACACTATTTTTTCTTGCAAATTCTAAAATCTCTATAGCTTTTGTGACTCCGCCACACTTCATAAGTTTAATATTTATCATATCAGCACAAGCATACTCTACAATGGCCTTTGCATCTTCGAGTGTAAACACGGACTCATCCGCGAGTATAGGAACTTCTGAGTAGTTAGTTATGCATCTAAGTTCATGCAATTCATCTGCTTTTACAGGTTGTTCTATAAGTTCTAGTTTAACAGTTGAAGTAGCATCTATATACTCCATAGTCTCTTCTTGAGTCCAAGCTTGGTTAGCATCTATGATGAGTTTAGCATCTATGTTTGAGAGTCTATTTGTAACTTCTATGGCGTGTTTTATATCTTTACCTAGTTTTACTTTTAAGATTTTCATACCATTTGACACAGCTTGAGTGGCATCTAAAATCATCTCATCTGCATCTTTTAGGCTTATAGTTATATCTGTTATAAGAGTTATGTTTTGTTTTTCTTTTGTACTTGGCAATAAAGAATAAAGAGCCATATCTAAAGATGCTTTCGCGCTACTGCCCATCTCAGCTAGATGCAAAGTTTTAATAGCATCTAGAGGAGCTAAGTCTATAAGTTTTTCTTTAATAAATGCAACACCACTTAAGATGCTATATATATCTTCTCCGGTAACAGCACGAGTAGCAGGTGCTTCACCCAAAGCCACACTTCCATCATCACAAGTAACCGTGACTCTTACAAACTCAACCGCTTCTACTCTTCTAAGAGCCGTTATAAATGGAGTTCTCAAGGCTATTTCTATTACTTGCGTGTCTATATCTACTATCTTCATAATCTAAACCTAGTGACGATAATTTTTTGATATTTACTATAAACTCAGTATATAACAATAAGCTTTTTATTTAGCAACTTCTATCAAAATATTTCCAACAAGTAAGCCACCAAAAGTCCCTATAAGATAACCCATGATTGCCATTAAAACTCCAACACTTACAAGTGACTTGTTATAAGTCGCGGCAAGGATTGGGGCAGATGCAACTCCACCTATGTTTGAAAGAGATGCAACAGCCACGCTAAACAAATCAAGCTTAAATATTTTTGCTCCTACAATCATAATAAGAGCATGAATAACTAAGATGCTAAAACCTGCCAAGACATAAACTCCAACATCGCTAAAATTATCAAAGACAGCTTTTGAACCGATAAGAGCTATAAGCAGATAAAGCATAGTAGATGCAACTTCACTAGAGCCATTCAATTCTTTTAATCTTGTAAAAGAACCTAAAACTCCAAGCGTAGATGCTATAAGGACTATGGTTGTAGTTTTGTTTAGTATTTCTATATTTTGAGCAATGACTTGCGAAGCAATAGATGCTACAAGCGCTAAAAGTATAAGAAGCCAGTATCTTGGTGCGCCCATATTACAAGCACATCCTATCTCACTAAGGTAAGCCATGTTTTCATCACTCTTTGTAAACTTGTTAAACATAGATGCAGATGGTACTAAAAACAGCAGAAGCATTACCCATAAAGTGTAGTTTACACTATCAACAATAAGTGCGTAACCAAATGCTTCTTGAGAAACCCCAAGAGCAGAACCAACTGCTATCATGTTAGCAGTCCCACCCATCCAACTCCCTGCCAATGCTCCAAAAGCAGCCGCTGAGTCTGAGTCAAAATTAAAGGCAAAAGCAACAACGATAAAACCAAATGCCAATGAAAAGACCGCTAAAACATAAGAGATAAGCAGAGA
>JBLIEY010000036.1:0-20189 GCA_047633475.1 Sulfurimonas sp. | reverse complement strand
ATCAATATTTAGTTCAACAAACTTGAGCATCTCTTTGATTGATACTTTTGTTTTCATCTCTAAAGCTTTTAACACATAATTAAATGTAACGCTTGAAACCTCTGCCATTTAAATCCTTGTAATACTATTTTCGCGAATGGTCATTAAATGTTCATATATTAGCATAATAAATATACTATTAATTATATATAATTGTATAAAAATAAGGAATGCAAATGTGTAACTGTAAAAATAAAAGAGAGATTAGAGTTGATGAAAGCTATGTTAGTTTTAAGGATATAGATTGTTTTGAAAATGCTTGTGGTGTTATAGATAATTTGTTAAGACTTTGTAAAAATCCGAAATACAATAATGCATATTGGGAAAAAATTACAGCTAAGATTCCTGAAGCATATTATTCAAGAGACTCTAAACAAGATCCAACAGAAGGATTATTGTACTTAGTTTGTTCAAACGCTTTTTATATAATAGAACTATTTGAAGAAGCAGATGATGACGAAGCTATTCATGCACTTGAGAAGTGCGAACAAGAATGTTGTTAAAGAGTTAGTCTTACTATCTATATAGGTGTAAGTAAATATAAGTAGTACACAAAAGTTGTAATGTTAATGAGTAAATATCATATAGTTACAAGAAAATATAATAAGTGTATTTTAATTTAAATGATGAAGTTTAGAAGTAGTTGAAAGTTGTTTAAGTCCCACATAGTGGGACTATGAAAACCTATCTAAGGTTTTCAAATGGTTGTGTTATAACCGCTTTTCTTGTTACAGTATAAGGAACTAATGCTGCTGCACGAGCTCTTTTGATTACTGCTGAGATCATATCTTGGTGACGTTTACAGTTACCAGTAAGACGACGAGGCATGATTTTATAACGCTCTGAAAGAGAGAAACGTAATGATCCTACATCTTTATAGTCCATAAAATCAACTTTTGATTCACAATATTTACAAAATCTTTTTTTGTATTTTCTTTTTTCTGCCATGTTATTTCCTTTATTATCTATTGTCTAAAATGGAATTTCATCTTCATCGATGTCGATCACAGGAACAGAATCACTACTTGGCATCTGACGACTTTGAGTATTAGCTTGTTGTTTAGGCTCGTTGTTACCATAGCTTGGTTGTCGCTGTTGGTAACTTTGTGCAGGCTGATTCCCTTGAGGTTGGTTATAGCTTTGTGCATCATTGTTTTGCGCAGGAGCTTGATAACCACCACCTTGGTTGTCGCCTTTAGAGTCTAACATCTGCATTGTTTCAACTGTTACAGAGTGTTTAGAGCGTTTTTGTCCATTTTGATCTGCCCATTGTTCAAAGTTAAGTCGTCCCTCAACTAGGATTTTACTTCCTTTACGAAGGTATTGGTTTGCAACTTCTGCACTTCTAGCAAAGAAAGTAATATCTACAAAACATACTTCTTCTTTCTTTTCACCATTGCTAGTGAATTTACGGCTAGTCGCTATAGCAGTTTTTGCTATTCCCATACCACCTTGAGAGTATCTAAGTTCGATATCTCTAGTTAAGTTTCCGACTAATATTATTTTATTAAACATGAGCTTTCCTTAATTTTTAGGCTTTACTGATTACTCAGCTGCCGCTTCTTTTACTGCCGGAGTTTCAACAACTACAGTCTCTTCAACAACTATAGTTTCTTCAACAATTACAGTCTCTTCAACAACAGGAGTTTCTTCAACAACTGGAGTTTCAGTTACTGGAGTCGCTGCTTTTGCTGCTGCTTTTTTATCAGCTTTTTGAACTAAGTGATTCCATGCAGCAATCTCACGGTTTGTATCATATTTGATAGTTACAAAACGAAGAAGATCTTCATTAATACGGAAACGTCTTTCGATTTCACTAATTGCAGATGGAGCAACAGTATAATAAATAACATGGTAGTACCCACGTTCGTTTTTGTCAATTGGGTATGCTAATTTTCTCATTCCCATTGAGTCTGTAGTGGCAATTTCGCCACCGTTTGAAGTAATTATTTCTTCGATAGCCTTAAGGCTACTTTGGATTTCTTCAGCTGTAAATGTAGGTTTAACGATAACTAAGTTTTCGTAGTTTCTCATAGAGTATAATCTCCTTTTGGTATTTGACTTAACGTCATTGTTTCCCTTTCGGCTGTGTACATATCGCCTATTATCAGTGATACAAAGAGAAAGGAACGCGGGATTATACATAAAGTATGCTTAAAAACAGCTAGCTTAATTATAAGTATGACTAGTTGAAATATATAGGTTATTTTTTTATTTTTTTCGATATAGTTATAAAAATTTTGGAGAGAAAGATTAATCATGGCAAAAAGAAAAAAAACAAAATCTAATAATAGTAGCTTTTTAACATATATAGCCTGGGCTTTAGCAATAATAGCTATTGGTCTAAGTTCACTTGTTGGAGGCTACTACATAGGTTATGAAGATGCTAAAAACGATATAAATAAAATAAATAAAGTTAATAATAACAAAAGATTAACGAAGCTTCAAAAATTAGAAGAAGCGAGTTCAAAAAAAGTTAAAAAAAGTGTAAATACAAGATTAAAAGATGTTCTAAAAAAAGAAACAAAAGTTGAAATTGGTGCTGCTGCACATGAGTATGAAAATGGAGATCTTCCTGAACCGCCAGAACCTGCAAAAAGAGCTATAAATAGAATTTCTTCAAAACCTAAATTAGCAATAATTATAGATGATGTAAGTGTGAGATCTCAAGTGAGTAATATAAAAAGTTTGGGTATACCTTTAACGATGTCGTTTTTGCCACCAAGTAAATCTAGACCTAATTCTGCGAAACTTGCTGCTAAAGAAAATTTTTACATGGTGCATCTACCAATGGAAGCACAAAATTTTAGTGCTGAAGAACCTAATACGCTTAGAATTACTGACTCAGATGCAAAAATAACTGCAAAAATAAGAGAAATTAAGAAAGAATTTCCTAGAGTAGCTTATATAAATAATCATACAGGAAGTAAATTTACATCAAATGAACTTTCTATGAATCGTCTACTTTATGCAATGAAAGACCAACATATTAATTTTATAGATAGCAGAACTACTGCTAAAACTAAAGCCCCAATAGTTATGAAAAATATGGGATTGAATTATGTGGCGAGGGATGTATTTTTAGATCATGCTTCTGACAAAGCATCTATCAAAATTCAAATAAAAAGAGCGATTAAAATTGCTAAATTACATGGAACTGCCATAGCTATTGGACATCCTCATACAAGTACACTTCTTGCTATCGCTGAATCAAAAAAATTATTTAAAGATGTGGAATTAGTTTATATAAATGAGCTTTATTAGATGAGGCAAATAGAAGAGAAGATAAATGCATTAAAAGATATGAAAACTTATCCAAAGCAACTTTTCTTTAGTGGTAATCTTGAACTTTTACATAAAACTAAAATTTCTGTTGTTGGAAGTAGAAAGCCCACTACATATTCTCGTTCACTAACTCATCAACTATCTTCATCATTATCAAGACGTGGCATCTGTGTAATAAGTGGTGGCGCGATGGGTATAGATGCTATAGCTCATAAGGGCGCAGGCTCGTCAAATACTATAGCAGTACTTCCATGTGGTATAAATGTTAAATATCCCTCAATAAACAAAAGTCTATTATGTGATATAGAAAAAAATGGACTTTTGCTCAGTCAGTTTGATGAAGATTTTCGTGCGGCTCCTTATAGTTTTGTTGTGAGAAATGAGCTTGTAGTTGCTCTTGGGGATGTTTTAGTTGTTGCAGAAGCCCAACTTAATAGTGGTAGCATGAGAAGTATAGAATTCGCTCTTAAAATGAACAAAGAGATATATGTGTTTGCTCATAGAATAGGGGAGAGTTGTGCAACTAATGAACTTCTAAAGTCAGGTAAAGCAAAAGCTATCTATGATATAGATGAGTTTGTCTCAACGTTTGCCGGAGTTGACACTATAGAAGCAGTAAGTGATTTATTTTTAGATTATTGTAAAACAAATCCAACTTATGATGAAGCTTTAAAAAAATATCCCAGTAGAGTATTTGAAGCTGAACTTAGTGGAGAGATAACTATACAAAATGGTCGAGTTTTATATAATTAACATAGCATCGCCATATGAGTAAAAGCGATATTTTTCTTTTATAGCTTCAGCATACAGTTCTTTAGATTTTTGAAGTCCTATAAACGATGCAACCAACATAAGAAGAGTTGATTTTGGAAGATGAAAGTTTGTAAGTAAGTGGTTCACTCTTAGTGGTTTATTGTTTGGATGCAAAAATAGATTTGCTTCTCCACTTTGTATTTCTTTATGTCTCGCATAAAATTCCACCGTTCTTGTTGATGTAGTTCCTACACATAAAATAGCTTTGTCTGTGTCTAGTAATTCCTTTGCTTTATCTGAAATATTATAATACTCAGAATGCATAGGATGATCTGTAATAGTCTCAGCTTCTACTGGTTTAAAAGTACCACTTCCTACATGTAGAGTTACAAAAACATGCTCATGATTACTACAAACTCTTTTGTGTTGTTCCTCTGTAAAATGTAAAGAAGCAGTTGGTGCTGCTACGGCTCCTTCTTCTTTTGCAAAAACACTTTGGTACTCAGATATATCTTCTTCGTTGTCTTCTCTTTGTATGTATGGGGGAAGTGGAATATGTCCAATTTTGTCTATGATTGGTAATATGTCTTCAAATCGCAAAAGCTTTTCATTCTGAAAAAAGTTTACTATTCTGCTTCCATCTTCATGAAGTTCTTTTACAAGAGCTACAAGATTTTCATCAAAAAATATTTGAGTATCAACTTTCACTTTCCCTCGTATATATACATTTACATTGTTAGCATCTAAAGCTTTGTTGATTAAAAGTTCGATTTTACCACCACTTGGTTTTTTACCGTAAAGTCTTGCTTTTATAACTTTTGTATCATTAAATACAAGGGCACAATCTTTAGGGATATACTTTTCGAAATCATAAAAATGGCAATGAATTATTTCTTCGGTTTGAGTATTGTAAACTAATAGTTTTGCAGTGTCTCTAGGATGTGCCGGGTGAGTTGCTATGAGTCCATCTGGTAGGATGAAGTCATAGCTAGATGTAAGTAGTTCTTTGTTATTCACTCTTTTTCTCTATGGCAACGGCCACATCTTCTTCTTCATCCTCATCCTCGTCGTCTTCTTCAAGAGGCTGAGCAGGGTTTACCATTCTAACTATTAGAATTGAAAGACCATAAAGTATAATTAGTGGACCAGCCATTAGCATCTGAGTTAAAACATCAGGTGGAGTAAGTAATGCTGCAACAACAAATATAATAATAACAGCGAATTTGAAAAAATCTTTCATCATTCTGTCATCAATCATACCAAGTAGAGCTAAGAAATAAGCAAAGATTGGCAACTCAAAAGCTATTCCAAATCCAAACATAATCTTTGTAAAAAAACCTACATAATCTTCTATATTTATAAGCGGAGTAAATTTGAAACTACCAAAGGTAATGAGAAAGTCAAATCCAAATGGTGTTACTATATAGTAAGCAAATAAAACACCAATAAGAAACATGACTGTTCCTCCAACTATGAAAGGAATTATCATTTTTTTCTCATTAGCATATAAGCCAGGAGCAACAAACAGCCATATTTGAGAAAGTATAACAGGTAATGAAGCTACAATAGCTGCAAAAAATGATACTTTTAGAGCTACAAAAAATGCCCCTCCTACTTGAGAAGTTGTTATCATACCATCAGCTGCGTGAACTGACACTTTACCAACTTCCAGGAGTGCTGCATTCAGAGGCTCTACCATCCAATTTAGTATTGGCTCATGAAAGAAAAACATAACAAAGAACATAACTATAAGGCTACCTGCTGATATCCCTAATCTTTTTCTTAGTTCAACTAAGTGTGGTTTAATATCTTCAAACATCTTTATTTTCTTCTTTTTCTTTTTTTGTTGTTGTATCTATTTTTGTTATAATATCTTTTTTTTCAAAAGTTATTTCCTCAGATACATCAAGTTTATTTTGCACTTTTGGCTTTTTCTCTTCTGATAAAATATCATCATTTAAATCTTTAAAAGAAGTCCCGATTGAATTCCCTATTTGAGAAACATCAGTGGCTTTTTTTAAGTCATTGGTAACATCTAAAAGTTCTTTTTTATATGCTAATGCTTCTTTTTTTATATCTGCTACATTCATCTCTTCTTCTAATGAATTTTTAACAGTACTTACCGTTTTTTTAATACTTCTAAAAAATTTAGCTACTTCGATCATTGCGCTAGGAAGGTTATCTGGACCTAGAAATAAGATAGCGATAACAGCAATAATGAGTATTTCTGTAAAACCCATACCAAACATATTCATACCTTCAAAATTGTAATTAAGAGCATGAGTTTAGCTAAAGAATGATTAAAGTATCTTCAATCACTCAAGAAAAGTGCAATCTCATCAGCTAAAAGGTACTCATTGTTATACAAAGTGCCATTTTGAAGTAGAAGTTTTTTCTCATCCACTAAAATGTCAGCTCTTTTTTGTTCAACACTGTTAAGAATGCTAGCATCTACACCAACACAAGAACGTAAGCCAAGAAATATCTTTTCAATTTTTTTATCTTCACTACTTAACTCTTCCACTCTCATATCTAATGGATTTTTTATATAGTCTTCAAGAATTGAAGTTGGATAAAACCTTTGTGATTTAAGTTTTCCAACTGCTCCACTACCTAGCCCTATATAATCTTTATATTTCCAATATCCAAGGTTATGAGTGCTTTGATATGTTCCAAAATTACTGATTTCATATTGCTTGAATCCAGCATCTTGTATTGTCTGGAAAATCCAAGAAGTTATCTCTAGTGTTTCTTTTGACATATGAGGTTTTAACTCAAATGGAGTACCTTCTTCTATGGTTAGGGCATAAGCACTTATATGATTTATGGGTAAAGAAAATGCTGTTTTTAAATCTTGCTCTAAAAGTTCTTGTGTATCACCTAGTGTTGCATAGATAAGGTCAAGGGAGAGATTTTTAAAGCCTATATTTTTAGCATCTACGAGTGCTCTTGAAGCATCTTCAGAATTATGTGCTCGATTTAAGAGTTTTAATTTCTCTTTATTAAAGCTTTGAACACCAAAACTAATCCGATTAACTCCAAGCTTATGCATCCCATTTAGCCACTCTTTAGTAGCACTGTTTGGATTTGCTTCACTAGTTATTTCAATGTTCTTTTGAAGATAAGGTTTAATAAGTTCAAATATTTGTTTATATAATTCAGGAGATACCGTAGATGGTGTTCCGCCTCCTATAAAAACAGACTCTATAGAGTTTGTGCTCACACTAAATCTTTCTAGCTCGTAACTTAATTGAGATAAAAGAGATTTCATGTAAGTATCTTTTAAATGAAATTTATCAACATAAGAATTAAAAGCACAATATGAACATTTTGAATCACAAAATGGTATGTGGATGTAGAGTAGCATTTTAGACAGTCCTTATAATTTTCGAAGTATATCAAAAATTAATATCTACAAAAGAATAATCTAATACAATTTAACATTAATTTTATCAAACAAAAATAATTTTAAAGTATAAAAAATGAGAAATATTCCAGAATTATTCAAAGATATAAAGCTTTTATATGTTGAAAATAAGGATGACGATAGAGAATCCACTCTTGAAATTTTAAAATATTATTTCGATGATATAAAAGTCGCAAAAGATGGAATAGAAGGACTAGAACTTTATAAAAAGCATCATTTAGAGTCAAAAGAATTCTTTCATATAGTACTTAGTGATATTGAAATGCCAAAAATGAATGGTATTGATATGTCTGAAAAAATAAAAAACTTAAATCAAAATCAGCCAATACTTCTTTTAACTGCATATACTAATAAAAAAAATCTAAGCGTAGCGATAAACATTGGTGTCGATAAATTTATATCAAAACCTTTCTTTAGTGCAGATGATTTACTAAATCCTTTGATTGAGCTTTCAAAGAAAATAAAGTTAAAGATAGAATTAGAAAAAAGTAATTTTCTTTTAGAGCAAAAAAATAAAATTATTGATGAAAATGTTTTAATGACAGTTTCAGATTTAAGTGGGAAAATAGTTGATATTTCAAAAGCATATTTAGATTTAATAGGCTACCCTAGAGAAAAAGTTATAGGTCATAATTATAAAATTTTTAGAAATGAAGAATCTAAGAAAGAAGTTATTAAAAATCTATGGAAAACAGTCTTAGGTGATAATGTTTGGACAGGTAATCTAAAAAATAATAAATATAGTGGTGAACCATACTGGATAAGTTCTACGATAAGTCCACTTTATGATATGAAGCATCAAAAAATAGGGTACACCTCTATCTCCCAAAATATAACAAATACAAAAAGACTAGAATCTTTATCTATAACTGATTCATTAACAGATATTCATAATAGACGTTATTTTGACTATTCATTGAAGAGAGAATTTAAACATAGTACGTGGAAAAAAGAGAAGTTTGCTCTACTCATCCTCGATGTTGATTACTTCAAAGGATACAATGATTTTTATGGCCATTTTCAAGGAGATAAAGTTTTAATAAAAATTGCGGCAGAAATAAGAAGATATGTTGGTGTCTCAATAGAAAATGTTTTTAGAATTGGTGGTGAAGAGTTTGCTATTTTTATCTTAAATACAACAGACAAGGAAGTAAATAAGATAGCGCTTGATATGGTTTCAAATATAGAATCACTGAATATTAAGCATGAAAGAAGCGCAGTTAGTGATTTTGTGACGATATCAATAGGAGTTGCGAATGTTGATGGTTCAACAAATTATATCTCTGATGAAGATATATATAAGCTAGCAGATACTAATCTTTATAAAGCCAAAGAAAGTGGACGAAATAGAATTTTTTCTGATTCAAGTGAATATTCTATGAACAGTTTAAAAACTTTGGATACATTAACTAAGCTACCAAATAGAGAGTCTTTAATCCGAGATCTCTCTATGCTTCAAGATGAGTCAATGTTAATAATCCTTCATATTAACCAGATAAATTATATACAAACTTTGTTCGGAGTGGATTCAGTTAATCAAATGGTGACTTTAAAAGCTCAACAACTCGGTCAAATTATTATAGATAGTGATGCTACATTGTATAGTTTAAATATACAGGAGTTTGCAATTCTAGTTACCTCTAGGAGCTTATTTGATAAGTATTTAACTCTACTTAAATACTCAATTTTAACAAATTTTGATGAATGTACTAAGTACATAGATGGTTCTAAAGATTTAGTTCCTGATTTTACTGCTGGTGTGTCTTATGGAATATTGAATTTATTTAAGAACTCAGATATAGTTTTACAAGAAGCAATTATGTCTAAAAAGAATCTGATTATATATAAAAATAATCAGACAACTTTGTAACTTGAAAAGTTAAGAGTAAATAGACTAAGAATATATAAAAAACAGACTAGAAAAATATGGTGGGGATGGCATAACGTTTGAAATTGTAGAGTCAGAAGCTATTCAAGACTATGATCTAGTTGGAAAATTCATCTTGATGGTTAAAAAGTAGATGGTTCATTAATAGAAAAAATAAACTTAGATGCTAAAGCACAGCATATGCTAAAAGTACTTATAGCATTTGCAAAAAATGCAAACATTAAAACAATAGCTGAGTATGTTAGTACAAAAGAAATAGACGAAAAAGTAAGAGAACTAGGAATAGACTACATACAAGGTTATTTTTATGGTGAACCAAAGAATGCTGAAAGTTACGGTTTAGTTTAATCTTCTTCATAGATTAGGCTAAAGTATAAAGTATAAATATAATTTTTAAGCGTGTACTTTAATTAAATTATCTTATTTTAATAGCTACTTTAGTATAATCGCCACTATTAAAATACAGAGCAAACAAATGAAAAATAATTTATATCGTCCTAATGTTGCAATGATAATTGTTTCAAATAATTATCCAAAAGTAAAAGAGATTTTTATAGCACAGAGAAATGATTTAACTGATATATGGCAGTTTCCTCAAGGTGGAATTGACGAAGGTGAAGAAGTTCTTGAAGCACTTTTCCGTGAGCTTGAAGAAGAGATAGGCACAGATAAAGTTAATATTGTTGCTGAATATCCTGAGTGGATATCATATGACTTTCCTTCTAAAATAGCAAAAAATATGAAGCCTTATAAAGGTCAGATACAAAAATATTTTTTAGTAAAACTAAAGAAGAGTGCAGAAATAAATATTAATACTGCTATTCCTGAGTTTAGTGATTATAAATTTGTTGGAGTTGATGAGGCTTTAAACTTGAGTGCTTCTTTTAAGCAAACAGTTTATAAAACAGTAATAAAACATTTTAAAAATGAAGGTTATCTTTAGATGCTAATAGTACAAAAATTTGGTGGAACGAGTGTTGGTGATTTAGAACGAATTCAAAATGTGGCAAATCGTGTGGCTGAAACTAAAAAAAATGGCAATGACGTTGTTGTTGTTGTATCGGCTATGAGTGGAGAAACAAATAAGCTTGTTGGATACGCTGAGCACTTTTCAAGTAATCCGGCAAAAGCTGAGATGGATATGTTACTTAGTTCGGGAGAAAGAGTAACTGCATCTTTGCTTTCTATTGCTCTTAATGAAATGGGATATAGTACTGTTTCTATGACAGGAAGAAAAGCTGGAATCATAACAGATGGTGTTCATACAAAAGCTCGTATAGAAGAGATAGACCCAACAAATATGAATAAAATTCTTAAAGAGGGTAAAATTATTGTTGTTGCTGGTTTTCAAGGTGTGTCAGTAGATGGAAATGTTACAACTCTTGGCCGTGGGGGCAGTGACTTAAGTGCTGTAGCAATTGCAGGAGCTATAGGTGCAGATTTGTGTGAGATATATACAGATGTTAGTGGCATCTACACTACTGATCCTCGAATAGAACCAAAAGCTAAAAAACTAGACAAAATATCTTATGATGAAATGTTAGAATTAGCATCTCTTGGTGCAAAAGTTCTTCAAAATCGCTCAGTTGAATTGGCAAAAAAATTAAATGTAAATTTAGTAACAAGAACAAGCTTTTCTAATGAAGAGGGAACATTAATAACAAAGGAAGAAAACATCATGGAAAAACCATTAGTAAGTGGAATAGCATTAGATAAAAATCAAGCTCGAATCTCTTTAAGAGGGGTTGCTGATAAACCAGGTATAGCATCTGAAATCTTTGGTAAACTAGCAATAAGTAATGTGAATGTTGATATGATAATTCAAAATAAATCTCATGATGGAACTACTAACATTGATTTTACTGTTCCTTTAAGTGATATAAATGATGCAAAAGATGTTGTTAGTACCTTTGTGAAAAAT
The DNA here is from genome assembly GCA_047633475.1 of Sulfurimonas sp. GTDB lineage: Bacteria > Campylobacterota > Campylobacteria > Campylobacterales > Sulfurimonadaceae > Sulfurimonas. The sequence goes on along the minus strand of JBLIEY010000036.1, from coordinate 8,876 downwards.
GGAGATATTGTAGCAGATTCATATAATGAAAACATTTGTAAAGTATCTGTTGTTGGTGTTGGAATGAAATCACATGCAGGTGTTGCTGCGAAAGCTTTTGCAACTATGGCAAAGAACAATATTAATATAGTAATGATTTCTACATCAGAGATAAAAGTATCTATGGTTATAAATGAAAAATATGCAGAGCTTGCTGTTAGAAGTTTGCATAACGCATATGCATTAGATAAGTAAGGTATATGCAAGATTTTGCACAGTGGAGTTTAGATGTTATAAGAGAAGATGGAGCAAGTCTTAGTTGGTTAGAAGAACAACGCTTTGACTGGACTAACCCCCTCTCTTTGGCACTAGAACAAATTTTAAATGGCAAAACAATCATTCTTATTACAGATGATAAAAGAAAATGGTTCGAGCAATATATATTATCTTCTATAAATTCCATGAATCTAGACAGACCGCTTATGCCAATAGTAAGTATGGACAGTCTTTATCAACATTTTGGAAATATTAGTGGGGGAGAAATGATAGAAGTTGTTGAAGACATGATATCCCTTTCATATAAAGAAGATTACTTCTTTTGGTATATAGGTAAAGGCGATGACAAGCGTGCAGATATGGCAAAAAGAAGAGACTCAAGCTACTTTTGGATATTTGATGAAGAATTCCATAATGGCTTTACTCTAAAATCATATGATCCAACTATTGATATAAAACTATTGCAACTCTATAAACTCTTTGACGCATCACTAAATGCTACAATATTTGGAGAAGTGGATGTCAACTCTTGAAAAGATAAAGAGTCATATTTTAATTTCTAGTAATATAGAATATGACTTTGAAAAGTTAAAGTCTGAGCTAAAACCAAATAGAGTAGTAGGCTTTATAGAGGAAAAATTCCTTATTGAACATGCGAAAGCTGTTGTTGCTGAGGCATATATAAGTGAATCCCAAACTAAGTATATAGTACTTGGAGCTTTAGAATTTAATGCAGTTTCTCAAAACTCATTATTGAAGGTTTTAGAAGAGCCTCCAAGAAATATTGAGTTTATTATTATCTCTCCTACAAAATCAAATCTTCTTCCAACTGTACGTTCAAGGCTTCCAATCTTAAAAGGTGAGAGTATTCAAACTACTTATGAATGTGAACTTAATCTTGCAAAATTGGATTATCAGGCAGTGTTTTCTTTTTTAAAAACAAATTCAAGACTTAAAAGAAATGAGGCTAAAACCATAGTTGAGGCACTTTATTATAGAGCTACAGTTGTAGATATGCTTATTCTCTCTAAAGCACAGTTAAACAACTTTGATAAAGCATACAGACTATTGGAATTAAATTCAAGACCACAAAGTGTTTTAGCTCTTATTCTTATGGGGTTCATAGATGCAAATTGAAAAACTATCAAATACTATAGATTCAAAACATTACTTAAAAGAGCTAGGAGTAGATGGTGGTGCTATCAAAATTTTAGCTTCTAAAATGTCTAATAATATTATTTATATACGAGATTTACACGTTGGCGGAGCAAATATTTTAAAGCAAGATGCACTCTCTGTTGGGGCTGACTTAGCAGTACCTCGCGGAACTGTTATCTGTGCAGTCCCTCATGTGGATTGCATTTTGATAGCTACAACAAAGCAGTTAGAAGTTCTTAGTAAAAAAGAGTTGTCTCAACCTTTTGGACTTAAAGAATTGGCAAAAAAATTATCAGAGATTATAAAGATTAAAAAAACAAAGTCTACAGAGATAATGGGTGTTTTAAATGCAAATGCTGATAGCTTTTTTTCAGAGAGTAGATTTGTAGATGAGGGCGCTTTACCAGCAATACAAAAGATGATAGACGATGGTGCAAACATCATAGATATTGGTGGTATGTCGTCTGCTCCAAATGCTAAAATGGTAGATGCAAGTGAAGAGTTAAGACGGGTTAAACCTATATTAGATGCTATTAAAGAGAATAAGCTTTATGATAAAGTTGATTTTAGTATCGACAGTTATGAGCCAAAAGTAATTGCCTACGCATTAGATAGTGGATTTAAAATAGTTAATGACATAACAGGTCTCCAAAACAGTGAGGTTTGTAAACTATGTGCCGAGTACGATTCTCGTGCTGTTATCATGCATATGCAAGGAACTCCTCAAACTATGCAAATTGAACCAAAATATGAAAGTGCTCTTAGTGATATATATGAATTTTTTCAAGAGAGAATTCAAAAAGCTGAAAGTTTAGGGGTAAAAGATATAGTTTTAGATGTTGGTATAGGTTTTGGAAAAACTCTGGAACATAATTTAAAACTTATAAAGCATCTAGAACATTTTTTAACTTTAGAAAAACCACTTTTAGTAGGGGCTTCAAGAAAATCAATGATAGATAAGCTTCATCCATCTAAGCCACAGGAGAGACTAGCCGGAACACTGGCTTTGCATCTAGAGGCTGTTAGAAATGGAGCTTCAATGATTCGTGTACACGATGTAAGAGAGCATGTTCAAGCGCTTAAAATACAAGAAGCATTAAACTCAGTATAAAAAGGTATTAAAGCATAATACCTTTTATCATAAAAAATAGTAGGGCAGCAAGTACTGCAGCAGCTGGAACAGTAATAACCCATGCAGCAACAATTTTCTTGATAGTATCTCTTCTTACATACTCGACTTTTTTAGCATTTTTAATACTTTTTTTCGTAGTCTTAATCTGTTTTGATTCATCTGCTATATGTTTATAAAGCTCAACAACTCTTTCATAATCAGCCTGAGTTTTTAATTCTTTAGATTCTAAAGATTTAAGTTCAGAACTATAAGCTGAACGGTTTGCTTTTTCGTCTATGATAGCCTGTTCTTCATCTTCTAGCGTTCTTCCAACATCATTTAAGTGTAACCATTCTCTTAAAAAGCCAACACCAAAGACTCCACCAATAGCAATATGAGTTGAACTTACAGGAAGACCAAGTTGAGAAGCAAAAATAACAGTAATAGAAGCTGCCATTGCAATAGAAAATGCTCTAATTTGATCAAGTTCTGTTATCTCAGAACCAACTGTTTTGATTAGTTTTGGTCCATAAAGGGCAAGACCTAGTGCGATACCAAGAGCCCCAACGCCCATAACCCATAGAGGGATAGAAGCCTTAGAAGAAATACCACCATTTACAACAGCGTCATTAATAGCCGCTAATGGTCCAATAGCGTTTGCAACATCATTTGCTCCGTGAGCAAAACTAAGAAGTGCCGCTGCAAAAACAAGAGGAATAGTAAATAATCTATTTACAGATGCTTTAGTATTTTTGAGGATTTTTTTATTTGAATGCATTCTATTTCTAACAAATAGATAAACAATGACTGATACTATAAAACCAAGAGTAAGAGCAGTTAAAAAACTTGGTTTTTTCGTCATTTCCATTGCTACAAAGGGAATCATGTTTAAAAGTTCAACAACCTGAGGCCATATTTTTTTAAGACCTTTAAGTGTTAGGTATGTTATAAATGCCCATGACATAAGAGCAACAAAAATAGGCACATACTTCTTTGCAGCTTGAACTTTATCATCTTTAAAGACAATTGATTTTTTAATTGAGAAAAGAAAAGCAGCTGCTATTATCCCACCTAAAACAGGTGAAATAACCCACGAAGCTGCAATCTTTGCCATAGTTGACCAAGATACAATACTAAAGCCCGCTGCAGCAATTCCTGCACCCATAACTCCACCAACAATAGAATGAGTTGTTGAAACAGGCGCGCGAAGCATTGTTGCAAAGTTAAGCCATAATGCTGCAGCTAGCAGGGCTGCCATCATCGCCCAAATAAATGGGTCTGCATTTCCACCAAAAGCAGAGATGTCTATAATCCCTTTCTTTATAGTATTGACAACTTCACCACCACCAATAAGGGCACCAGCAGTTTCAAAAACAGCAGCTATTATGATTGCCGTTGAGAGAGTAAGTGCTTTTGAACCAACAGCTGGTCCAACGTTGTTAGCAACGTCATTAGCTCCAATATTCATAGCCATATAAGCACCAATTAATGCTGCAACTGCAAGGAACATATTGTTTGGAATACCACCATTACTTAGGAAGCTAAAAGTTAGTACACCTATCATAAAAAATAGTGCAAAACCTAGTCTAGTAAAATCTGTTCCACTTTTTTTGAGTGCTTCTTTCTCTAGTTTGTTTATAGTTTCAATTTCCATAAATTCCCTCTTGTAACCGTATTGTAATAATTGATGAAATTATATCTTTTTAAAGGTTACAAGAGTATTACAGAGGCTTGTAAAATAAACTTACTTTTTAATATAAGCTTTAATTATTTCTTGACGTTCTTGTGGTTTGTCAGCACCATTTCTTCCTAGCGTAGCAACATTATTTAATTTCATTATAGTTTCTAAAGATTCATCTGTTATCTCACCAAAAATTGTATGTCTACCATTTAACCAAGGAGTCTTTGCCGTAGTAATGAAAAATTGACTCCCATTTGTATTTGAACCAGCATTCGCCATTGCAAGAATCCCTGCTTTGTTGAATGTTTTGTCTTTGTACTCGTCTTTAAAAGATTTTCCCCAAATACTTTCTCCACCTCTACCACTTTCAGTTGGATCTCCACCTTGAATCATAAAATCTTTAATAATTCTATGAAAGGCTATACCATTATAATAGCCGTTCTTTACATGAGTTGTAAAGTTTTCTACTGCAAGTGGTGCTACATCTGGGTATAAAATTAATTCTATATTTCCTTGAGTCGTTTCTAATACAACATTTTGCTTGTTGTTTTGCGCCTGTAAATTTATTGTAATCAACAATAAAAGTGATACTAATATTTTAAACATTTTCTTCCTTTAATCTTTTTATATTTTCGCTGTCTTCTTCGTAAATGACATAAGTAGTATCTAATGCCAAGTTTAGAGCATATTCAACTTCGTTCAATGAAGCTTCTCCAACATCTAAGAGTATTACATATTTAGAACTCATTGAACTTATTTGTCCATATGAGCACAACAATAAATTATCTAAATCTTGATGTATTAAATTTTTAGAGCTGTCTAATATAACAGGATGATCTCTAATGTAAAATTCTAAATCATCGTTTAAATTTCTTTTACTTAAATTATTACTTACCACTAAAATATCTTTAGCACTATTTTCTTCAATCAGTTTTGAAATAACTTGTAGTGCTTTTGCCTGCTGATTTGCTTGTTTAAATATTACTTCTAGTTTTTTTTCTCTAAAATTTCTAGTAAATTTAAATGTGGAATCAGCGTCCTTATATGAATTGACCATAAGCAAAGAAGACTTTTTTTGAATATGGTTTAAATAGTCAATAAATTCAAAAGAGAGTAGGTTAGAATCATCACATATAATCATATCTGCTGCATTGAAATTTTTATGCATTAGTTTATCTTCTATATAAAGAATAACCTCAAGCTGTGGCTTGCTCATTTTTTCTAGGTGTCTATTAACTAGCATAATTGGAGTGATAATTTCAATGGAGGTTAAGTCAACTTCAATAATTGCATATTCTATAATACTTAATAATTTTTGTTTCAAAAGGTCACAAGCTAAAACAGTTGGTTCTATTATGATGATTTTTATACCAGGGTTACGTAAGTTTTCTAATATAGCTTTTAGAAGAATAGAACTAGTCTTTCCTGAATATGGTACTGCACTTAAAGTTTGACTACCTTCAATCTTTGATTCTATAAATTCAATTTGTTCTTTAGTAGCTAAAGACACACTATTATCTTTGCAAAAGATTAGATATTGTACAAGTAGGTTTCCCATTATATTTGCTTCATCAGGCATATTATTAGGGATAGGAGTATCTCTTAACTTATTTATGATATCTGATTGTGTAGAATCGCTAAACAGAATCTTTTGGTATGGAAGTAATTCTTTAAAAGAATCATCTAGATGCTTATATTCGTCGCTATTTAGATTCTCCATAATAAGAAAGTTGTGTATTGGTACACCATCATTATGAGTAAGCTCATTGAACTTTTGTTTTATGAAGTCATGTGCTTTTTCATAAGCTAAACTTCTACTACTAGAATTTTGCTGTGTTGCTTTTGAAACTGTTGCATTTTTTAAATCATCATAAGACCACTCTTTGTATTCAAAAAGATAGATGCCTCTAGTAGAGTCCAAAATCATTAGAGGAAGATGAAATCTTTGTGTGTGATGATATATAGTTATATTTTCATAGATGCTAATAGAATGATTGGTACAAACTTCTTTTAATCTTTTTATTAACAATGAATCTAAAAGACTTAATGTTTCTTGTTTTTTTTTAAATAATGAGGTTAAGAAAGATTTCATATTGTGAGGTGCCCCACTATCGCTTTAGCGATGGAGGCATTTGTATTCAGTAGCAGAAATTATTTACCAGCAGCAACGCGGTCTTTTAGACCTTTACCAGCTTTAAACTTAGGAACCATTTTGTCTTGAGTAGTATAAGTTTTGTCAGTTCCTGGAACTTTACCACTTTTCCCTTTTTGAAGGTTTGCAGCAAAGCTACCAAAACCAACTAAAGAAACATCTTCTTTATTTACTAAAGCAGTTGTTACAGCTTCTGTAAATGCTTTGATTGCAGCTTCTGCTTCTACCTTAGTTTTGTACTCACCACTTGCTTGCACTAATTCAACGAATTGAGCTTTGTTCATATGTATACCCTTAGATTCATAAATATTTCCGAAATTATTAAGCAGAAGTGCGAACCAGCCTTCTGTAAAAATAATTCAGCTGTGGATACTTTATAATTTATTTGCTTAAATTTTTCTTCTTTTTGGAGAAAAGCGTGATAAATTGCGATAATTTAGACTCAGTTAGTCCTACTTTAGCCATCCTTAAGAACTTTAACGTGTTTAAGCTTATGTTTTTGGAGATGATTAAAGGTGAAAATTGCTTCAATTTTGAGTATTTATTGTTATTTGTACTAATGGACATAAAGATATCTTCTAAACCATCTCTTTCTTGTTTAGTCAGTGCGCTCATGTAACTATACCTCTTCAAGTTTGTTTATTTTTCTTACTGCTCTAATAATTTCATCATCATCTAATCTTCCCAACATTTTCATAACTACAGAAGCGGCTTGAGGTTTAGCCCGTCCCAATTTCCAGTCCTGATATGTACGCATAGAAATCCCAAGTGAATTGGCCATATCTTTTAAAGATATTTTTTTACCATTATTTTTAGACTCCAGCGAGTTATGAAGGATATTAAATAGATCATTGATTTGCATAAAAAAGATTATACGGATTAAATACTTAAATATACATTTATTTTAATAATATATATAATTAAAATACTATAATATGGTATAAATATAATATAATATATGTTTTATTATATACAAAGTGATAATTATATATTATCATATACGGAATACCGTGTATAATTTAGATAAAATTTTCCACATAAGAGGGAAAATTTATTTATACTTAATTAAGTGAGATTGATTTGTTTACTGGATGTAGAGTTATCTTGTTTTCTGTAATTTCAAGACAAAATGTTTTATATTTTTTTGCTTCTGTTTTGTAAATAATTTCATTGCCATTTTGAAGGGTAAATACTATGTTGTTTAAACCTCTAAAAGCTTCTTGTATATTTATTTTTGCTACAGATGCAGACCCTTTTATATTCTGTGCTTCTTCTCTTAGCTCTACTATCTGTTTTTTTATATTTGAAACATTAGACTGATCATGTCTACGTGCTTCTTCAAGTGATAATTTGAGATTCTCTATGTCTTCATTTATAAGATCAACTTTGGAGTTAAGAATGGGAATGTCCTTGTAACTTATTTTAAAGAGGTTATCTTCCCCACTTACAAGTCTTATGTTAATAGACTCAGAAGCATATACTTTTAAGTTGCTTTTTACATGACCTATCTTAACATTTTGTGCATATATTACACCACCAAGACAGGCTTCTATCTCTAGATGAGTTGCGTGAACTGTTCCACCCTCAAGTAGGGCTATTTTTGCATCGTGGCATCTAAGTGTGCCTTTATGTCTATTTATTTTTGCAACTTTTGCAAACTGTATAGAGTCTTTATGTGTTGCACCATCAATTTGCATGTTTACTGCTTCTAAGATACTGTTAGCTCCGATATGACCAGTTACATGTATCGTTTCACTTCTTAGTTCAACTCCCTCTCCAATGCTATCCTTAGTAGTATCGTTTTGAGAAATATTTACCTCAATATTGTTATCTTCCTCTTTTGCTAAAGAGTCTTCAATTCGAGATATTTTCGACATATTCAATTTATTATTTACAGACAAGATATATTCAGTAAAATGAACAAAACCTTTAACCCTACTCTTATACAGCTTTTTATCTTCATTCTCTTCTATGTATATGCTATCGTTATCTATTGCTATTTTAAGGTCATCAGAATTATTGGAGTAATCATTAGATAAATGCTTACCATGAGAATCAAAACCGTTTTTACCAAATATTGGTTTTTTAAACTCAACAAGAAGTTCGTCTTTTTGCACTTCTATTATTTGATGTTTCTGCTGTGTTTTTTTATGATTAAACCATAGTATGAGTTTTCCGGCTCTTGTTATTTTAGGTTCTACTCCTTCAAAGAGAGGAATTCTAATTCTTTTTTTGAACTTTCCTTCATAGATATGCTTTGTAAAAGCCTTTAGATTTTTAATCATTTTCTCATCAAAAATATTTATAATAATGCCATTTTCAGCTTTTATTTTATTTACTTCTTTTACTAAAAGTCTAAAAATTTCTGTTGGTTTGTTAGTTTTGTATAGTATATGTGAATCTGGATGAATAATTAATTTTGGCATACATAAAAATTCATCAAGTTCTAGTGAATAGTTTAGCTGTATCTTCATCTTCTTAGATATCATAGGAATGATTGTATAAATTTGTTGAAATTC
>JBLIEY010000035.1:0-20583 GCA_047633475.1 Sulfurimonas sp. | reverse complement strand
AAAGAATCTGTTGCCGCTTATGGTGCAGACGAATTTTTAAAAACCTTATTGGACATGGGCTACAAACTTAATTATGAAAATCCTAAAACAGTTTTAATTGCCACTAAAGATAATTTTACAGCAGATGAATATGCTCAAATGATAGAATTTTTACTTTCAGGTGCATCTCTAGTTGGGATGCATGAGACATCAATCTATGCAAAAAACTCTAAAAGATACCCTGGTGTTGGAGCAATTTTAAAAATGTTAGAGTTTGCAACTTCTACTACTTATACCGTTATAGGAAAACCAAGTGAAGCTTTTTATAATGAGTCTTTAAAAAAACTCAAGGAGCAAAATAGCAGTGCCAACTTTAGTGATATAACTATAATTAGTGATGATGTTAAAGGTGACTTGGGTGGGGCAAAAGAGATGGGTATGCAAACCATTTTTGTAACTAGTGGAAAATATAAAACAAAAGAAGAAATAGTTCCTCTTTTGAAACCTGAACTAAGACCGGATATGGTTTTTGGTGATATGCAAGATATTTTGGAGGTTATATGAAAACTTTAGATGATTGTAGAGACGCTATAGATGCTGTTGATAATGAGATGTTAGAACTTCTTAATAAAAGAATGGCAGTTGTTGAGAGAGTTGGTGAGATAAAGAATAAATCAGGTGGTGCTATTTATAGACCTGAGAGAGAAAAATCAATTATTGAGAGACTTGAATCACAAAGTAAAGCTGCAAATGGGGCTTTAAATAAAAGTGCTATTGAAGCAATATTTTTAGAGATATTTGCAGTTTCAAGGAACTTGGAACGTCCTGAGCGAATAGCTTATTTAGGGCCTGAAGGTACATTTACTCATCAAGCAGCAGAGAGCCGTTTTGGTGCTATGAGTGATTATATTTCACTAAGTTCTATTCACTCTGTTTTTAAAACTCTAGAATCAAAAAGAGCAAAATTCGGAGTAGTTCCTATAGAAAACTCTAAAGATGGAGTTGTTGGGGAGACTCTTGATTTACTTGCAAAAAGTTCTGTAAAAATAGTTGCAGAACTATATATGCCAATTCATATGTCATTTGTAACTCAATCAACAAAGATAAGCGACATAAAAAAGATTTACTCAAAAGACAAAGGCTTTGGCCAATGTAGAGAGTTTTTATCTGAACATGATCTAATAAATATAGAACATATACCTGTAGAATCTACTGCAAAAGCAGCAATTTTGGCAGCAGACGATCCTAGTGCTGCTGCAATATGTTCTCATATCGCAGCTAAACTTTACAATGTTCCAACAATGTTTGAGAATATAGAAGATGAGCATGATAGTAGTACAAGATTTGTAATACTGAGTGATTTTAAAAACTTAAAGAGTGAAGATGATAAAACATCTATTTTAGTACGACTAAAAGATGCTGTAGAAGCAGGTTCATTAGTGCATTTCTTGCAAGATTTTGATAAAGAAAAAATCAATCTTTCAAAAATTGAGTCTCGTCCATCAAAAGATAAGTCTGGTTTTGGTTATTGGTTTTATATAGATTTTTATGGTCATATTGATGACTTAAATGTACAAAAAGTACTATCTAAGCATGAGAATGAAGTAACGTGGCTTGGAAGTTATGTAAAGGGTGAAGATGAAATTTAATTCTAAGATGAAAGATATAAAAAATTATGAGACTGGAAAGCCAATTGAACTAGTGGTAAGAGAATTTGGTATTGAGCCAAAAGATATTATAAAGCTGGCATCTAATGAGAATCCTAATGGTTGTTCACTAAAAGTTCAAGATGCAGTTACGAAAATAGTTTCAAATATGGCCTTATATCCAGATGATTCTATGACAGCCTTAAAAAGTGCCCTTAGTAAGAGATTTGACATTCAAGATGAGAATGTAATCATTGGCTCTGGCAGTGATCAGGTTATTGAGTTTTTGATTCATGCAAAGGCTTGCTCTAAGTCTAAAGTTTTAATGAATAGTGTTACGTTCGCAATGTATGAAATCTACGCAAAACATGTTGGTGCTCAAATAATAAGAACATCGTCTGAAGAACATGACTTAGATGAATTTTATGAGTTATATAAGCAAGAAAAACCTTCTATCATTTTTTTATGTACACCAAATAATCCTACTGGTGACGCGATAGATGCTGTTAAACTTTTCGATTTTTTAAAAAAGATAGACAATGATACCTTAGTAATAATTGATGGTGCATACATGGAATATGCTATACCTAAAGATGTAAGCAAAGAAGTAAAACCAAAAGATCTTATAAGTCAGTTCGAAAATGTAATTTACCTTGGTACTTTCTCAAAAGCTTATGGCTTAGGAGGAATGCGTATTGGCTATGGTCTCGCAGATGCTAAAATCATAAAAGAGTTATATAAACTTAGACCACCATTTAATGTAACTACCCTTTCTTTAGAAGCAGCAACAGTTGCTCTTAGTGACGAGGAATTTGTACGTAAAAGTGTATTTGATAACATTAATGAGATGAAACGCTATGAAGAGTTTGCAAAAGAGCAAAAAATAGATATAATTGAGAGTTATACAAATTTTGTTACATTATGTCTAAATACTAACCAAAACTCTACCTTGATTGCAAATCTTCTTTTACAAAAAGGAATGATTATTAGAGATTTAAGTGGTTACGGCATGAATGCAATAAGAGTTACAGTTGGTACACGAGAGCAAAATACTCGCTTTTTTGAACTAGCAACAGAAATTTTGTAATTATAAAATGGGAAGTTGATGGATTTTAAGGTACTTTTTTCACAGTTAGTTGTTCTATATGAAAAACTAACAAAACAGCAGAAAATAATTATTGCTGCAGCTATTATTGGTATAGTGACATTTTTAATTTTTATGGTTGTATATACGGCTAAAAAAAAGACAGATGATAATTACGAAATACTTTTTAATACTCTAAACTCTCAAGATGCTGCTAAAGTTGTTGATCAGTTAGAGAAAGACTCCATACCTTATAAATTAGAAGATAACAACATCATCAGAGTTCCAAAAGATGTTGTATATAAAGAACGTATAACTATTGCTTCTATGGGAATTCCTAAAAACAGTGGTGTTGGTTTTGAACTTTTTGATACTCAAGAATTTGGTGCTACAAGTTTTGATCAAAATGTTAAATATCTTCGTGCACTGGAGGGAGAACTCTCTCGTACAATAAATGCACTTGGGCCAATAGAATCTGCTAGTGTAAGTTTAGCTCTTCCAAAAGACACTCTTTTTATTGCTAAACAAGTTGATCCTAGTGCTTCGATTATGGTGAAAATGGTTGATGGTCAAAGACTTTCACCTAAGCAGATAAGAGGAATTAAAAACCTTGTATCTGCAGCAGTTCCAAAACTAACATCTAGTAATGTCATGCTTATTGATAGTGATGGAGAAACTTTAGGTGATGAAGATGAAATGGCTCAGATGGGTGAGTTGTCAGCTGTTCAGCAAAAGTTTAAAACAAAAGAAGAGAAAAAAAGACAAAGAAAAATAATGCAAGTAGTTTCTCCTTTTGTAGGTGGAGATGCAAAAGTAGTTGCTCAGGTTACTATAGAATTTGATTTTTCTATTCAAAGTTCAACATCGGAAGCTTATGATCCTGAAAATGTTGTAAGAAGTGAACAAATTAGCGAAGAAAAAAGAGAAGGGGCTACCCCTGCAGAAGTTGGTGGAGTTCCGGGAACAGTTAGCAATATTGGGCCTGTTCAGGGATTGAAAAGCAATCAAACAAGTGAAAAATACGAAAAAAATACTGGTACAACTAACTATGAAGTTGGCAAAACAGTTTCAACTACAAAGAGCCAATTTGCTCGTATAAAAAGAATAAGCGCGGCTGTAATTGTTGATGGAAAGTATAAGTACAAGCTTGATAATGATGGAAATCCAACTACAGAGATGGAGTACGAAGCGCTTCAAGAAAGTGATTTAGACGCATTAGCATCTCTAGTCGGTCGTTCAATTGGAATAAGCGAAGCAAGAGGCGATGAAATAAGTGTTAAGAACTTACAGTTTAAGAGAAGTGATACAAATATTGAAATTGATGGTGTAAGCCAAGCAGTTACATTTAGTCAAACTTACTTAGCGCCTTTTTCTGGATTGTTTAAGTATCTTTTTGTTCTTCTGTTACTGCTCATTGTATACAAAAAAGTCATATCTCCATTTGCTTTTAGAATGCTTGAAGTATCTAAAGAAGATGAAGAATTAGATCGTCCTTCCTTAGATATAGATGATGATGAAGAAGAAGATTTAGTAGAAAAAGTTCAACAGATGCGCAAAAAAGTTGAAAGTCAACTTGGTGTTGGTGATGGCTTTAACGAAGACGAACTTAAGCATGATATTCTTTTAGAAAAAGTCAGAACAATGGCCTTAGATGCACCGGATGAAATTGCAAGTTTACTTCAATCACTACTAACAGAGCAAGAAGATCCTGTTCCAAAGAAAGAGGAGCGTAAAAAATGAATCTAAATGCATCACAACAAGCATCATTTGATGAGATGAGTATGGCAGAGAAAACTGCCCTTTTACTAATGCAACTTGGGGAAGAAGCTACTACTGCAGTCTTCTCAAATATGAGTGTAGATGCTATTACTCAAATCTCAAAGTATATTGCTAGTAATAGGAGTGTTGAAAAAGCAGTTGCAACTGCCATATTAGAAGAATTCCATGCAATTATCCAATCAGGTCAGTTTATCACTACTGGTGGTTTGGAGTATGCAAAAGAACTTCTTTATAGGACTCTTGGACCGGAAGAAGCTAAAAAAGTTTTAGAAAAACTGTCAAAAAGTATGCAAAACACTCAAAATTTTTCATACCTTTCAAAAATCAAGCCTCAGCAACTATCAGACTTTATTGTGACAGAACATCCTCAAACAATTGCTCTTATATTGGCACATATGGATCCTACGGAAGCAGCTGATACTCTGCAATACTTTCCGGATGATTTACGTTCAGAAGTAGCCATGAGGATGGCAAAACTTGGAGATATTTCACCTTCAGTTATTAAAAGAGTATCTGCTGTACTTGAGTCTAAACTAGAGTCTCTTGCTTCATACAAAGTTGAAGTTGGTGGACCAAGAGCAGTTGCAGATATCTTTAACCGTCTTGGTGTTAAGTCGGCAAAAGCTACATTGTCTCAAGTTGAACAAGTTGATGAAGAACTTGCTAACCTTATTAAAGAGATGATGTTTACATTTGAAGATATTGTAACATTAGATAAAAATTCTATTACTGAGATTATGAAAACTGTAGATAAAAAAGAGCTAATGCTTGGTCTAAAGAGTGCGCCTGAAGATCTTAAAGAGAAATTTTACTCTGCAATGAGTGAAAGAGCTAGAGAAGCATTTGACGAAGAAATGCAATTCCTCGGTGCTGTTAAGATGAAAGATGTTGAAAATGCTCAAAGATCAATCGTTGAACTTGTTAATGGTCTTGCAGAAGCAGGAACTATTCAGCTTGGTTCAACTGATGAGATGGTAGAGTAGGTAATTATTATGGCAACGGTAATTTCAAATAATAGACAGATTGAGCATAATATAAATAAGTATACTTTTAAAGTTTTAGCTATGGGTGGGACAAATGAAGAAAAAGCTCTAGCTCAAACTAAAAAGGAAGATGAAGATAATAACAATGGTCCAAGACAAGCTGAAGTTGATTCTAGTTCATTAAGTGTAAGTTCAAAAGACTCACTAATAGAGTCTTTGATGAAAAAAACTGATGAGATGTCATCAAATTTCATAAAACTACAAATGAAATTAGAAGCTATGACTGATGAACATGAAGATGAACTTAAAAAAGTTAAAGAAGAGTCTTTCAATGAAGGTTTAGTAGCTGGAAAAGCTCAGGCTGCAAAAGATGAAGAATCAAGTTTTACACGTGGTATAGGCCAGTTTGCTGTATCTGTTACAACCTTAGAGCAAAGTGCCGCTGATTATAAGAGGGCTTTAGAAGGAATCAAGAGTGAGTTAATGAGTGCTGCATTAGATATCTCTAAAGAGGTAATAAATGTTGAACTAAAAGAGAACTCAACTGAGATAGCTAAAGTTTTATCAAATGAGTTAATTAAAGAGTTACAAAGTGCTTCAAAAATAACATTAAAAGTTAATCCTAAAAATCATGGTGATATATCTAAAAGTGTTGGCTTACTAGAGAATGTAAGTATAATTTCAGATAGTGCGGTTAGTGAGGGCGGTGTTATAGCTATAAGCGACGCCGGAAATATAGATGCTCAGATTTCAAAAAGATTTGAGAGAGTGAAAAGAGCAGCCTTAAGTGAATAAAATATTATGAATATAAAAGAAAAAAGCATAGAAGAGTTAGAAGTTATTTGTCAAGATATAAGAGACGAGATTTTAAGAGTAGTTAGTAAAAATGGTGGACATTTAAGTTCAACACTTGGTGCGACAGAAATAATAGTAGCAATGCATAAGGTCTTTGATTCTAAAAAAGATCCTTTTATTTTTGATGTTTCACATCAATCATATGCACATAAACTACTAACAGATAGATGGGAAGCGTTTGACACTCTTCGTCAGTTTGATGGATTATGTGGTTATACAAAACCAAGTGAATCTCAGCATGATTATTTTGTAGCTGGACATAGTTCTACCTCTATATCTTTAGGAGTTGGCGCTGCAAAAGCAATTGCTTTAAAGCATGAGCAATGGAGTAGAATACCAGTTGTTATGATTGGTGATGGTTCTCTAACTGCAGGTATGGTTTATGAAGCGCTAAATGAGTTAGGCGATAGAAAGTACCCAATGATTATTATACTAAATGATAACGAGATGAGTATTGCCAAACCAATTGGTGCAGTAAGTAGAATGTTAAGCTCAGCAATGGCTTCTCCTTTTTATCAAAAGTTTAAAAAACATACAGAGAATTTTGTAGACAACTTCGGTGATAGTGGTCACTATATAGCCAAAAGAATGGAAGAAAGTCTTAAACTCATTACTCCAGGAATGTTGTTTGAAGAGATGGGAATAAACTATATTGGACCTGTTGATGGGCACAACTTAGCTCAGCTTATTGAGATTATGAAAACAGCAAGAAAACTTAACAAACCTGTGATTATTCATGCTCAAACACTTAAGGGTAAGGGTTATGGTATCGCAGAAGGTAAAGAGGAAAAATGGCACGGTGTTGGACCATTTGATTTAAAAGATGGACATAGTTTAAAAAAATCTTCTACCAATAAAAGTGCAACACAGATATATACTGAAGCTTTAATGCATCTGGCAAAAAATAATGAAAAAATTGTTGGTGCTACTGCAGCGATGCCTAGTGGAACTGGGCTAAGTGAACTTATAGAGACTTATCCAAACAGATTTTGGGATGTTGCAATAGCTGAACAGCATGCAGTAACTTCAATGTCTGCTTTGGCAAGAGAAGGTTTTAAACCATTTTGTACAATTTACTCAACATTTCTGCAACGTGGCTATGATCAAGTTATACATGATACTTGTTTGATGGATTTACCAGTTGTTTTTGCACTTGATCGTGCAGGAATAGTTGGAGAAGATGGGGAAACTCATCAGGGTGTATTTGATATTAGTTTTTTAAGAGCTATCCCAAATATGACACTTTTTGCTCCAAGAGATGAAAAATCATTTCATCAAGCACTTGGATTTGCCGCAGAGTATCAGCATCCTTGTTCACTAAGATATCCAAGAGGTTCTTTTACTGAGACTGACCTTCCTGAATCTGTACCTTTTGAGTTGGCTAAAGCTCAACTACTTCGTTCAAGTGAGAGTACTATACTTTTTATAGGTTATGGCAATGGAGTAGGTCGTGCTTATGAAACTGCTGAATTGATAGATACTGAAGTAAGCATACTTGACTTAAGGTTCGTAAAGCCATTGGATAAGCAGATGCTTCGTAAGATGGCAGTTAAACATAAAAAATGGTTTGTATTTAGTGATAGTTCAAAGATGGGTGGGGTTGGTTCTGCGATCTCAGAATTCTTGGCATCCGAGAAGATTTTAGATGTTGAAGTAGAAAGTTTTGAGTATGAAGATGAGTTCATAACTCATGGAAACACAAAACTAGTGGAAGAATCTCTAGGGCTATTACCAGCTCAACTGGCTAAGAAGGTAGAAGTGCTTTCTTAGTAAGACAAACTCCAGTACTTACTCTTTTATCATTAAAATACCTGCAAATCTTCCAGTTATAGCATCTGCTCTATAAGAAAAGTACTTATTGTTTTTACAGCAACTGCATTCGTTTGAGATTTCAATATTAGTTTCTTTTACTCCAGACTCAACTAGTTGAGTCTTTAAAATTTTACTTATATCAAGGTAAAAACTATTGTCTCTTTTTTGAATTGAATATTCTAAACCTAACTTTATAGCTTCTTCATAAATTTCAATTCCAACTTCATAACAACAAACTCCTATGCTTGCTCCAACAGTTGCAGATATATCTTTTGCATCTGAGCCATAAGTCTTTGTAAAGGTGTCAAGTACATTTTGAACTATGTTTTTAAAAGCACCTTGTCTTCCAGCATGAGCAACTGCTATAACTTCTTTTTTGACATCATATAATAATATAGGACTACAATCTGCAACCATAACCATAAGAGGAACATTTGTTTTATCAGTTATAAGAGCATCACATGTAGGTGGATTATCAAAGTTATCTATATCACTTACTATATGCACTGCATCTGAGTGTATCTGCTTCATATGAACTAGTGTTCTTCTATCGTAGTTAAGATTAGATGCAAGCTTATCGTGGTTTTTAATTACATCACTATTATTATCTTGTACATGAAAGGCCAGATTTAGAGAAGTAAATGGAGATTTACTAACTCCTCCATCCTTAGTAGTAAATGCATGAGTTAAGTTTGAGAAATTATTTAATATTGTACTTTGATAAATTTTCATATAATGATTATAACAAAATTAAAGGCTTCATTTGAGTAATATTAGCATGTACCCTGTAACACTTGACGGAAACGATATACAAAAAAAGAGACAAGAGATAAAAGAGTATTTTAACAACACTTTTACTCTATATGAAAAAGTATTTGAACTACTTAAAGCTGATGATGTATTTTATAAAAAGTCAGAACTGACTCGTCATCCTATGATATTTTATTTTGGTCATACTGCAACCTTCTTTGTAAATAAACTAATAAATATGAAAATTATAAACAAAAGAGTAGATGCAAACTTTGAGTCTATCTTTGCTGTAGGTGTGGATGAGATGTCTTGGGATGATATAGATTCTAAGAACTATGCATGGCCAAGTGTTGATGAAGTTAGAGAATATAGAGCAAAGGTAAGAGAGATGGTCAATGAGTTAATAATGACTCTTCCTTTAACTCTTCCAGTAGCACAAGACTCCGATATGTGGGTAATCATTATGGGAATCGAGCATGAAAGAATTCATGTAGAGACTTCACTTGTACTTCATAGACAGATGCCAATAGAGTTTGTAAAAGAAGTAAACGAGTTAAAACCTTGCCCTCATAGCGCACAAGCCCCGATAAATGAGATGCTAAATATAAAAGCTGCACATATAGAACTTGGTAAAGATAAAGAACATAACCTTTATGGGTGGGACAATGAGTACGGTACTTATGAAGAAGATGTAGAAGAGTTCAAAACATCAAAATATCTTGTTAGCAATGGCGAGTTTATGGAGTTTGTAGAAAATGGTGGGTATACAGCACTAGAATTTTGGGATGATGAGGGAAAAGAGTTCTTAGATAACTCTGGAGCAACTTATCCATCCTTTTGGGTTTTACAAGATTCTACATATAAATATAGAACTCTAACTAAGATAATAGAGATGCCTTTAGATTGGCCAGTTGATGTAAACGCTTTAGAAGCTGAAGCCTTTTGTAGATATAAAAGTAAAAAAGATGGTGTGACGTATTCTCTTCCAAGTGAGGCTGAACATAGAGCAATATATAATCAATCAAGACTTCAAGATTTGCCGAATTTTCATGAGAGTAGGGCGAATCTTAACTTCTATCACTATGCTAGTGCATGTCCTGTAAATGAGTTTAGCTTTAACGGTATCTTTGATGTTGTAGGAAATGTTTGGCAGTGGAGCAGAACTCCAATTAGAGCCTTTGAAGGTTTTGAAGTGCATCCAGCTTATGATGATTTTTCAGTTCCAACATTTGATGATAAACACTCTCTTATTTTAGGTTCTTCTTGGGCAAGTAGTGGAAATCTTATTATGAAGCACTCTCGTTATGCTTTTAGAAAACATTTTCCTCAAAATGCAGGTTTTAGATATGTAATATCAGATAATGTAAGTGAAAAAGAAGAAGATATTTATGAGAGTGATGAACTTGTTTCTCAATACTGTGAATTTCAATATGGAGATACTCATTTCGGAGTTGAAAATTTCGCAATAGAGTGTGCAAAAATAGCATCTAAGTTTGCAGTTAACAAAACTAAAGCACTAGACTTAGGTTGTGCTACAGGTCGTGCTACTTATGAACTCGCAAAAGACTTTGATGAGGTTGAGGGAATTGATTTCTCTGTTCGTTTTGTTCAAGTTCGAGCCAAGTTAAAAGAGACAGGTTTTGTTGCTTTTTCTTCAAGAGAAGAGGGCACTATATCGATAAATAAAAAAGTTAGCATTGAAGAATTAGGTTATGAGAATTTAAAAGATAAAGTTTCATTCTGGCAAGGAGATGCTTGTAATTTAAAACCAAATTTCAACTCTTATGACCTTATAATAGCAACTAATCTAATCGATAGACTTTACAATCCTAGACTATTTTTAGATACAGTAGATGAAAGACTAAATGAAGATGGAGTTTTAATTCTTACTTCACCATACACATGGCAAGAGAGTTCAACCAAAAAAGAGTTATGGCTTGGCGGGTTTTTAGATTCAAATGGTGCTGAGATTAAAACTATTGATACTTTAAAAAATATTTTAAATGAGAAATTTGAACTTTTACATATCCAAAATTTAGATTTTGTTATAAAAGAGACAGCAAGAAAATATCAACATACTATTTCTCAAGTTAGTGTTTGGAAAAAGCGTTGAAATATAATTTTACACAATCAGCTTGTCGAGAAGATACAAATGCAGAAAAATATACTTTAAGAGAACAATTATTTGCTACCAATAATGTTCTGCCCGTTTGGGTGGCTGATATGGATATAGATACTCCTTGCTTTGTTTTAGACGCAGTAAAGAAGAGACTTGAACATCCAATCATAGGTTATGAAGAAGTGCCTACAAGTGCATTCAAAGCTCAGATAGAGTGGATGAACAAAGAACATGCAACGAGCTTTGAGTTAGAAGATATGCTCTACTCGCACTCAGTTGTTGCATCTATGAGTTTGGCTATAGATGCTTTTAGTGATGTTGGTGATAAAGTTATAGTTCACACACCGGTTTATCCTCCATTTTTTCATAGTGTGTTAGAACATAATAGAGAACTTTTAAAAAATCCTTTGAAACAAAATGAGCAAGGAAAATATGTTTTTGATATAGAGGATTTAAAATCTAAAATAGATAAAAATACAAAACTTTTGCTTCTTTGTTCACCTCATAATCCTGTTGGAAGAGTTTGGCAGAAAGAAGAATTAGAAGAGATTTTGAAAGTATGTTTAGAACATAATATAGTTGTCTTTAGTGATGAGATTCATTCTGACTTGGTTTATGCTCCAAATAAGCACATTCCGTTTGTATCTATAAGTCCAGAAGCTAGGCAAATATGTATAACAGCTATTGGGGTAGGTAAAACTTTTAATATGGCAGGTTTTGCTATGAGTAGCGTTGCTATACCAAACAAAGAGCTAAGAGAAAAATTCATACAAAGCTATAAACGGGTTCATTTAGCACAAGGTTCTGTACTTAGTCATGTTGCATTTGAAGCTGCATATGTGCAAGGTAAAGAGTGGCTTGAAGAGTTAAAGTTGCATCTATACAAAAACTATCAGATGCTCTTAGAAGTGTGTGAAAAATATAATGATAAAATAAAATTAGTACCTATTGAGGCTACATATTTAGCTTGGCTTGATTGTAGAGGCATGAAGATTAGTAATAGTGAAATAAGAAGGTTTTTTATAGAAGATGCAAAGCTTGGATTAAACAATGGTCTTAGTTTTTCTAAAGAAGGCAGTGGGTTTATGAGACTTAACTTCGCAGTTTCAACTGAGCAGATGCTTGAAGTAGTTAAGCGATTAGACGAAGCACTTGCGTTAAAATATAAAAAGTAATTATATATAGGAAACAGTATTGGCTACATTTGATTGGAATGAATATAAAGAGTTTAGAAAGTTTAGTTCTCAAGAAGATAAACTACAAGCAGCAGTAGATTTTATGAAAAGTTATTACAATATGAGTAGCACAATAGATCTGTATGACATGTTAGCACAAGATGATATAGGTCAACTTCTCTTAGCTAAAAGAAATATTATAGATGCTGAAGGTCTAGAGAACTTCATTTTTCATGTTTAATATGAAAAGTGATTTCGAAAAAATTGTAAAATTTATAGATGAACATCATGTTATGAGTCTTGCAAGCACCTCAGATTCTGAACTGAGTGTTTGCAACCTTTTTTATGCATTTGATGCTAAAGAGACTTCTTTCATTATTGCCAGTAGTGAGAGCACTACACATATCCAAAATATTTTAAAAAATCCAAATATAGCTGGAACTATTGTTTTAGAGACGAAAACAATAGGTAAAATTCAAGGTTTACAGTTTAAAGGAACAATCTGTCTTTTGGAAAATAAAGATATGAGTAAACTGTACTATAAAACATTTCCGTATGCACTAGCAATGAGGCCTAAACTTTGGAAAATAAAAATAAATTATTTTAAAATGACAGATAATAATCTTGGTTTTGGAAAAAAAATTATTTTAGAGGAGCCTTTTGTTTAAATGTTGAGCAGGGGATTCCACTACTTTGAAAAACTACCATAGATGGTATATTTGCTGATTTAAAGCCATAAGATTTGCATCCATGAGGTTTGTTCTTTTCCCAAGTTACAAAATAGTACTCACATCTTCTACAGTTAATTCTTTTCATAAATCTCTCTTTTTAAGTAGGGAATTCTAGCATATTAGATAAAATAAACGAATTAAATTATAAAAAAGAGAACTAACTTATGGATAAAATACTATTGATGTTACAACTTCAGGCACAACTTAATGATGCTACAAATGGAGAAGATTGGACTAAGGGCGTTACAAAAAATGCAAAAAATATTAACTGGAAAAGATGTATATACATGGAATGTGCGGAAATGGTTGACAGCTTTTCATGGAAACACTGGAAAAGTATAAACAAAGAGCCAGATTGGGATAATTTAAAGATAGAAGTAGTTGATGTGTGGCACTTTATTATGAGTTTAGCTATAGAAAATTATTCAAATACTTTAAGAGGTGGTATTGAGGATATTGCTATTAATATCTCAAATCTTGAAAACTTTTCTACGATTGATGTTACAAATAGAGATTTTGCTTCTCAAGAAGATGTAATCACAAAAGTTGAAAATCTTATGCTTATGTCACTTAGTCATGATGAACTTGATTTAGACTCGTTTGTAGCGGAATTTTTTGACTTAGTTTTGATGAGTGGTCTTGATTTAGAAACTCTATATCGTCTTTATGTTGGTAAAAATATTTTAAATCAGTTCCGTCAGGATAATGGTTATAAAGAAGGAACTTATATTAAAGTGTGGAATACAGAAGAAGACAATGTTGTTATGAAGCGTATTTGGGAACAAAATAGTGATATAGCACCAGATGTTCTTTATACTGAGTTAACTAAACTTTATTTAGCACTAAACAAGATTTAATGATTGAATAATATTTTAGAAGTTGAAAATCTATCTTTTGGTTATCAAAAAGATTCTTTACTTTTTGATAAGCTCTCAATAAGCCTTAAAAAAGGTGAGATAAAAGCTATAGTTGGAGCAAGTGGGGCTGGAAAAAGTACACTATTTGAGTTAATACTAAAAAATCTTAAGCCACTTAGTGGAACTATAAAATGTGCTCGTGCATCTGAAGTTTTTCAAGATCCGTATAGCTCTTTTCATCCAAGTTACTCACTGTTAAATCAAATTAAAGATGTAGCATCTTTAGATGAGATTCATAAATATTTAAAAAGTATAAATTTAGACTATGAGTTACTTCTAAACCTTCCACATGAACTCTCAGGTGGACAACTTCAACGCGCTTCTATCTTACGAGCTATGCTAATGAAACCTGAAATTTTATTACTTGATGAGCCTACGTCAGCTTTAGATAATGTGATACAGTTAGAAGTTATGAGTATGCTAATGGACTCTCTTGAAGATATGGGAATGCTTCTCATTACACACGACTTAGAACTTGCAAAGTGGTGTGCTGATGAAGTTATTATGATTTAGAAGTTTTTAGATCTATTTTAAAAAATATTTAGCAATATAAAACCCACCACCTGCCATAAAAACAGTTCCAAAAGCATTTAACGAAATATTAGTTATTGCTAAAAAGATATGCCCACTCTCAAGAAGCAAGAAGCTCTCAATAGCAAATGTAGAGTAGGTTGTAAGTGCCCCTAGAATTCCCGTAGATAAAAATGATTTTGTATGCATTGAAAAAACTGTTGTATACATAAAATAAGCTACTAATAAGCCCATTATAAAGCTACCTACTAGGTTTACTCCAAGAGTTCCAAAAGGAAGTTCATGAGGAAGTTTATGTGATATTAGACCGTTAAAGTAAGCTCTAAGTATTGCACCAATAAAACCGCCACTACCTATGGCTAGGATTGTTTGCCAACTCATCATCATACACCTTTTGCATCTTAATTCTTAAATTCTTTGACCAATCAGGATCACTTCTGTCGGCTACAAAAGATTCCATATAAATAGCTTTTATCCGACCTGGTTTATAATAATATTCTTTAATGTTGTAATATTTAGATGTTTGAATTAGAACAATAGGCTGGACTCTTAGTTTGTACTTATCCCCAAGCATTTTAGCTCCACTTTTAAACGGAAGCATTTTTCCTTTTGTAGAACGAGTTCCTTCTGGAAACATAGTTATAACTCTTTTTTTATCAATGCTTTTTTTAGCATCTTTTAGTAGTTTAAGAAGTGAGCTTTTACTTTCTCTCTCAACAGCTATATCCTCACCAAGTTTTAATGCTAGTCCAAAGTATGGCAAATCAAAGAGCTCTTTTTTACCAACCCAAGTAAGGTCATTTTTGGAAATTGTTTCCATAATACAAATGTCTAAATCACTCTGATGGTTGATTAAAAACATTTGAGCTTCTGGATCTTCTTCACCTTTTACATCAACAGAGAAAAATATACTTAATCTAATAACCCATGCCGGAATCTTTCTAGTATATTTCCTTGGAACAAGGTAGTGTAATGGTAACATTAAGGCTAAGGCAGCAAATATTATTATTGTTGCTAGCAGCCAACTAATTTTTGCAAATATCTTCATTCTTCACCCATCCTATTTTTTCATTTTGTAGTTTTACTTTTACAAAACCTTTAACGCTTCCCTCTTTTTGCAAGTGGTATACACTGGCTGTTCTTTCGAAAATCGTTCCATTATGCATAGGAAGAAGGTATATTTCTGATCCAACTTTTATACATACCTCTTTTGAAGGCATAGCTACATATGCTATATAAACTAATGGTATAACTATAAATATTAAATAGATATATTTTTTTCTCCAAATAATAAATAAAATTGCAATCAGAGCAATTACACCAGCTATTGTTATTTTAAGTCTGTCATGAGATTGATTTTTTGGTTTTAGATCAGTTTGAGTTGTTACACTGTCATCAATTACAACGATAGGGATATTTATAAGTGTGAATTTATTAGTCTCTAGATTAAAGTAAGAGAATGAAAAGTTTTCAATTTTTTTATTAATTACAGCGAAATAAACTATTTTAGAATCAAAATTTGACTCCGTCATAGATTCTATACCTTGTTTATGAACATTTTGTAGTGTAAAAGAGCTAATGTCACAGTTTTGTGCAGTTGCAACAAAAATAACTATATTATGTTGATCATCATAAGTTGTTGTTTTGTACTCAACAAGTTCAAAAGAGTCAGCTACTATATTTGAGAAGTCTTTTTTTGGATTTAGAGTTACAACATTTAGTTTTTCACCAAGTAGTGTTGTATCTTTGTAAGTAGTGCTATTATAATCATGCAAAGTTGCTGTGAAGTCTGGTAGTGAAGCATCACTGGAAGTTGTTAAAAAATAAAAAGTATCATGAACGTATTTAGAATCTTGGTCTCTATAGGGAATAGTATTAAGTAGTTTAAGACCTTTGTCGTTTGATAGCTCATAAGTTATATCTGCAAAGTCAGTGACTGTAGATAATGTTTTAAGTGTTACAGAAAATATTTCGCCTTTTATTACTCTCTCTGGTGTTTTCTCATAGTTTATATATAAGACTTTTGGTAAAGGAGCGATAGAAATTGTTTGATTGTTTTCATATAGTGTGTTTGACAAAGTATTGTCATCAATAATGGTTTCGTTAGAACTTAGAGTTGTTAAAAGCAACAACCCTAAAATAAATAAACGTATCACGCTTCTAAAAATCCTTGAAGCATTTTAACACCATCATCACTTCCAAGAAGTGTTTCCATAGCACGTTCAGGATGTGGCATTAGACCAAATACATTTTTTTCTTTGTTACATACGCCTGCAATAGAATCAACACTACCGTTAGGATTTAGTATTTTACCATCAGCATCTGTATATTTTAAAAGTATTTGATTGTTCTCTTGCATCTCTTTTAACCCTGCAGCATCTATGAAGTAATTTCCATCATGGTGAGCGATAGGAATATTTACTATCGTCTCCTTGTTTAGTTTTTTCAAGAAAATATTATCATTGTTAATAACTTTAAGATTATGAAGCTTTGATATAAAATGAAGTTCATTATTCCTTTTTAACGCACCAGGAAGTAAACCAGCTTCAGTCAAAACCTGAAATCCATTACAGATGCCAAGAACTTTTCCACCTGCATTAGCATACTCAATCACTGCTTTCATTACTGGGCTAAATCTTGCAATAGCACCACTTCTTAAATAATCACCATAAGAGAATCCACCAGCAATTACTAAAAGGTTAGTATCGCTTGGAATTGATTCAGCTTTGTGCCAAAGTATTTCAGTATCTGCACCTAAATCTTTAAAAGCGTGCTGTGTGTCATACTCACAATTAGTTCCTGGAAACTGAAGAATTGTTACTTTCATTAAACTAGCTCTATCTCATAATCTTCGATTACAGTATTTGCTAAAAGCTCTTCACACATTTTTTCAACTTCAGCCATAGCTTTAATCTTATCTGTTTCGTCTATGCTTAAGACTATTTGTTTTCCAACACGGACATCGCTAACGCTATTAAAATTAAGAGAATCTAATGCGTGGTGCACAGCTTTACCCTGAGAATCTAAAACACCTGCTTTAAGAGATACATTTACTATTGCTTTGATCATTACTATTTTCCTAATATATTATTTTTAATCATACGGCATCAGAAGTAATTCTGCTACCTACGCTAACACTGGGTTTCCTTCGGCAGGAAGCCCATAGCACTAGTGCTATTTGCCAAGTATACGGTTTAATACCTGCTCGTAAGCTACTGTTAGTCCACCAAGACCTTGACGGAATCTGTCTTTATCCATTTTTTCACCACTTTGGATGTCCCAAAAACGGCAGTTATCAGGTGAAATTTCATCTATTAAGATTATATTTCCGTTACAGTCTTTTCCAAACTCTAATTTAAAGTCAACTAGATTAAGGCCTTTATCTGCAAAATATGGCTTTAAGATATCATTCACTTGTCTAGCCATACGACGTAGTTTATCAAGCTCGTCCTGGTAATCAACTAGTCCTAAGATAAGAGCATGTTGGTCATTTAATTTAGGGTCACCTAATGCGTCGTCTTTGTAATCAAATTCAACTAATGTAAATGGAAGAACTTTTCCATCTTCTATTCCAAGATTACGGCTTAAGCTACCAGTCGCAATATTACGAACAATTACTTCTATTAAAATTACATCAACTTTTTTATGAAGCATGTGATTGTCATCCATCATCTCTACAAAGTGAGTCTGAATACCATTTGCTTCTAAAAGCTTAAATAGTTCAGTAGAAATTTTATTATTTAGTGCACCTTTACCAGCTTCACTAGATTTTTTTTCGCCATTAAAAGCAGTTAAATCATCTTTGAATTCTGAAATCAACAAGTTTTCATCATCAGTTAAAAATAGCTTCTTTGCCTTACCTTCATAGAGGAGTTCTCTTTTTTCCATCTTACTTATTATCCTTTTACGATTATTAATGCTCTTATAATATCAA
Source organism: Sulfurimonas sp. (assembly GCA_047633475.1). Lineage (GTDB taxonomy): Bacteria > Campylobacterota > Campylobacteria > Campylobacterales > Sulfurimonadaceae > Sulfurimonas. The sequence goes on along the minus strand of JBLIEY010000035.1, from coordinate 2,288 downwards.
CAGACTCTTTTAGTTGAATATCTTTGTATAGTTGTTCTTTCGTGATTATATCTTTTTTAGCCTTATCTTGTGCAGCTTTTTTAGATACTTTATCTTTATTTTTGTCATCACCATTAGCTTTAACTAATTCTTCTTTAAGATGCTTTTTCAAATCAGCTTCTTTTATTGAAAATCCGTCTTCCTCATTTTTAACTTCCCCAAATTGAACTTCAATATCTGGTTTAACACCAACAGCTTGAATAGTTCTTCCACTTGGTAAGTAGTATCTTGCAATAGTTAACTTTATAGCCTCTTCTTTAGTAATAGGTAACACTATCTGAACGCTACCTTTACCAAAAGTATTTTGACCTATTATAACACCACGTTTATGGTCTTGAAGTGCTCCACTAACAATTTCAGAAGCAGACGCACTTCCTCCATTAACTAAAACTACAAGAGGGACTTTAGTAATTGTATTTGATTTCTTAGCACTATAAACTTGATTGTCAGACTCTTTACGACCTTTTTGGGAAACTATTTGACCTTCATCTACGAACAGATCAACAAGTCCAACTGCTTGGTCAAGAAGTCCTCCCGGATTGTTTCTTAAATCCAGGATAATTCCCTTTGTAACAGCTTTTTTCTTGTTGATAGCTTTCGTAACATCTTCAACAACTTTTTTGTCAAAGCTAGCTACACGAACATATAAAATATCATTACCAATTGTTTTTGTATAAACAGACTCAATAGTAATAACACCTCTAATGATGTGTATTGGAAGTGGTTTAGCTTCTCCCTTGCGAACTATTGTAATATCAATAGGATCACCAACTTTTCCTCTCATAATAGATACAGCTTCATCTATAGTCATGCTTAGAGTTGATTTTTCGTTAATTTTTAAGATAATGTCACCAGATTTTAGTCCAGCTTTATCTGCCGGAGTTCCTTCAATCGGTGCTATTACCGTAAGCGCTCCATCTTTCACGCCAACAGTTATTCCTAGTCCACCAAACTCTCCATCTGTTTGAACTTTTAGCTTTTTGTAATCTTTTTGAGTAAGAAAATTTGAATGTGCATCTAGATTGCTCATCATGCCTTTAAGTGCTTTGTCCATAAGATCTTCAATAGTTACATCATCTACATTGTATTGTTCAACAATGCTTATAACTTTTGTAAATTTTGCCAAAGCTTGAAGTCTAGAAGCTTCTTTATTTGTGTCGTCTGTTGATTTTGCAAAAAGATTTGCAGAAAAAAGTAATGATATTGCAACCGTAACAGAAGCAAATCCAAGAGTTATATATTTTTTGTTTTTCATATTTTATCCTAGTGTATTTAAAGATAGCTATTATAGTAAAAAGCTGTTTATATAACAAACCTATTTCTTTAATATGCATAAATATTTATGTTGTTTCTATTATTTGTATATAATACAAAAAATTTAGAGTAACTATTTTAAAAGGTATGAATAATGAGCACAATTAAAGAATATTTAACAGCTGACCATAGACGATGTGATGAGTTTTTTGCTTCGATGGAAGAAAAAGTGAATTCATCTATGACAGATGCAAAAGATGCTTTTGAAGAGTTTGCAAAAGCAGCAGAGAGACACTTCCAAATGGAAGAGAAGGTAATGTTTGTTGAGTTTGAAACAAAAACTGGTATGACTCAGGGACCAACTGTAATGATGACGCATGAACATAATCAAATGAGAAATCTTACTCAGCAAATGAGAGAAGCCTTAGATTCCCAAAATAAAGATAAATTTTTTGGTCTGTCAGAAACTCTTATGATTTTGATGCAACAGCACAACATGAAAGAAGAGCAGATGCTTTACCCAATGGCACAACAACATTTAAATGCTGAATCACCAAGAGTGGTTGAAATGATGGAGTCAATGATTGTTGAATAGTTTTTTAGGAGCAAGAGATGGAGTTTAGTGGTTTATCCATAGAACAAGCACCACCTATTGGCGCACCAGCTAGATTTTTTCTTACTGCTCCGCTCTTTGCTATTCTTGCTGGTTTTTTGATTCTTTTTAGTGATCCAAGTGTTTTAATGACTAGATACTCAATAGATGCCGTTATCATTACACATGCCCTTACTATTGGTTTTTTAGGCTTTGTTATGCTTGGTGCATTAACTCAGATGCTTCCTGTTTTAGCGGGAGTACAGATTCCAAAAGTAAATGCTGTCTCTATTAGTTCACACATTCTTTTAGTATTTGGAACTGTAGCTATGCTTCTTGGTCTAATGTATGATAACCCTACTATTAATACAGTCGCTTTAGTATATATTGGACTTGGTTTTAC
>JBLIEY010000034.1:0-20869 GCA_047633475.1 Sulfurimonas sp. | reverse complement strand
TCAAAGAATAAAAAAAATAGTTAAAAAATAAGGAAAAAATATGTCTAATCACAATGCAGATATTAAAAACCCAAATAAGGGTACAAACGGTACTAATAAAACTTATGATAAAAATCAAGGTAACAGAGGTACTCAAATAGACCAGAACAATACAAAAGGTTCAAAAACAAAATAATAGCTTCCATGCCAAATATAACGGGAAGAGAGTTAATAAAGTTTGTTAAATCCATAGGATACAAACTTAATAGACAAAAAGGCAGTCATGGGATATTTGTCCATGATTACAATAAACACCTTACTATTCCAGTATATAAAAAGAAAATGGTAAAAAATACACCCCTGAGAATGAATCTCCACTTTTTAAAACCTAGAGTAAAATCTAATGTCACATATAGTGACCTTAGAAAACAATCATTATAAACTTTTCATTTTGTCATATTTTTAACAGCAAACTATTTTTTATGTCAATATATAAAAAATCAAAAGGTAAGTTATGAACAGAAAACACTACATTGACTTTGTAACTAGAAAGTGGTATCATTATTATGAGTAAAAAAGATAAATTACTCAAAAAGTTTTTACATACACCTATTAAAAAAGATTTGACTTTTAGTGAGTTAGAAGCTCTACTTTTAACTTTAGGCTATTCAAAATTAGAAGGAAGTGGTTCTGCTGTGAAGTTTTTTAACAAAGAGAAAAACAGCTTAATCAACTTGCATAAACCACATCCAAACGATATACTAAAAGTATATTTGGTAAAACAGATACAAGAAAAACTAAGGGAGATTCAAAATGGCTAACACTATAGAATATAAAGGCTATATCGGAAGCATAGAGTATTCTAGCGAAGATAAATGCTTTTTTGGAAAACTTGAAATGATAGAAGACTTGGTTACTTTTGAAGCGGACAATGCTCATGACTTAGAAAACAACTTTCATACTTCCGTAGATGAATACTTACAAACTTGCCTAGAACTTGAACGAGAACCACAAAAAACATACAAAGGCGTATTTAACGTTAGAATAGACCCTGAACTACATAAAAAAATATATAAAGAAGCATTAAAAGCTGGTGTATCTTTAAACGCTTTTGTTCAACAAACATTGGCAAACAGAGTTCTAAGTAGTCACTAATCTTTTTATAATTTACCGTTTTGTTCTGTCCAAGTCAGTTTATCTTCTGTATATCTAGAGATACTTCACTGTGAATGAATCTCCACTTTTTAAAAATAAAAAAACAAATCCTAATTATTTTAAATATTGATGAAAACAAGTTATAATACTTGAACTAAAAACAAAATAAAAAGGTAAATCATGCACTCATTAAGACTAGACATTGACAGCTCGGTCTATTCACAGTTTTTATCTTTTGTAAAACAGTTTAAAAAAGATGAAGTCAGCATCGTAGAAGACAGAGTCCGCGAAGATTTTGTAGTCTCATCTGTAGAAGATGTACAAAAGAGAGTAGCAGATGCAGAACATAATGATGATTTTTCTTCTCATGAAGACTTTTGGTCTAATATAGATAAAAAAGTTCAAGACTTATAGCTTGCAAATCGTTTACGAAGAAAGCTTTTCAAAGTCTCTTTTAAACATACTTACTTTCATCGCCAAAGACAAAAAATCATCCGCCATAAAATTTAAAAACAATCTAAAAGAAAAAATAGAACTTTTAAAACTCTCACCTTTCATGTGCAGAAAATCAAATCAAGATTTTAGATATATTTAGATGGGAAGATAGAAATCAAATTTAACATGACCCTCTCAAAATCCATCTATAAGACACTTCACTGTGAATGAATCTCCACTTTTTAAAATCTAAGATTGCAACTTGTGACCTTAAAAAACAATTATTATATACTTTTCATTCTGTCATACTTTTAAACCAAAACTCTTTTTTGTGCCATGATATATAAAAGTATCTAGGATAATAGCAATGATTGAACATGTATATTTTAAAATAAAAAACTACAATAAATTGACAAAAGTTAACTTCTGTGTTAACACAGAGTTATGATAGATATCATATTCTACAAACTCAAATCAGGAGTATTTGACAAATGAGTGATTTAAAAACATATATAGAAAAAAGAAAAAAAACTGATATAGACGTTGCAAAGGACTTTGATTCAGGTTATGAAGAGTTTAAAATAGGTGAGATGCTAAAACAAGCAAGAACCGAAGTAGGACTTACTCAAGAAGAACTAGCACAAAAGTTACATACAAAAAAGTCAGCTATATCAAGAATAGAAAATCATGCACAAGATATAAAACTATCAACTTTACAAAACTTTGCCCACATTTTAGGAAAAGAGTTGAAGTGCAACTAGTTTAAGACAGATACAAGAAAAACTAAGGGAGATCCAAAATGGCTAATACTATAGAATATTAAGGCTATATCGGAAGCATAAAGTATTCTAGCGAAGATAAATGTTTTTTTGGAAAACTTGAGATGCTAGAGCACTTGGCTAAACAAAAACCATAAACTACTTCAAGTTAAACTGTGATTTATAAGCCTCTTCAAGAGTTTTAGACTTATCTTTGTACTCTATTATATCTCCAATCTCTACCTCTATAGTTCTTTCTTTATTAACATCTTTAAGTGAATTCATAAGTTGCATATTTGCGTTTGAGCGGATGAAAACTGGTAGTATATTAAGGCGGTTTTTTATTGCTATTATTTGAGAACCACTTTTAAATTCACCTAAATCATTTTCAGTTTTGTTACGTGTGCCTTCTGGAAAAATAAAAATAGAATGACCTTTCTTTGTGCACTCTTTAATATCTGCAAAAAAACTACTCATATTTGATTTTTCTCTATCTAGTAGTACAGCACCACCATTTCTTACAAATAAACCAAAAAATAAAGAGTTGTAGAGTTCTTTTTTTGAGATCCAGTCGCCAAATAGAAAACTATTTTGTAAAGCTATCTCTACTATTAAAGGGTCTATGACACTTCTATGATTAGATACAAGTAAAAACTGACCATCTTTTGGGAGTTTTTCTTCATTTATTACTTTGATATTTAATCTTAGTTTACCGAGTAATTTTTTAGCATAATCAATTCTAAGAGATTTTTTTTCTTCTGATGAAGTTGCTTTTTTTAGTTTATAACCATAAAGGTTAGTAAAGTATGTGGCATAAATAGCCATTTTTATTTGTTTGAATGTCAAAATAGTCTCCTAAATATATATATGGGTGATTGTACTCCAATCTTTTTAAATTTTCAAAAAAAATTTCTAAAGCATATATCGGCATTTAAGATTTTACTTTTCATATTTTATTTATTTGTTGATATTAAGGCTTAGTTTACTATAATTGGTGCACTTAAATAGTTATATAAAAAGAGAGGTAAATATGTTAAAATTAAAGCTTTACACAGCACTTTCTCTCATTGTGCTTGTTATTATTATTGTTCTACAAAACACGCAACTTGTTGAAACTAAGGTTCTGTTTGCAACGATTATAATGTCTCGAGCTGCTCTTTTAGGTATAACTATGTTTATTGGTATGGTTGTAGGTTTTCTTATAGCTCTAAACATTACAAATCACTTGCCTAAAAAAGATTAATACTTCAATACAAAAAAACGACTATAATAGTTTTAAAATACTAAAGGGAATTCAAATGCAAAATTATTTCGATAAAGAATATGAACTACGATATTTTGAAATTGACAAGACAGGAAAAGCGTCATCTATTACGATGATGACTCTGTTACAAGAAACTGCTGCGGAACACTGTTATTCTATTGGACAGAGCTTGTATTCACTTATGAATCAAAATCTTGGATGGGTACTGCTTTCTGGGGCTATGGAGATGAGTCGTTATCCTGAGTATAAAGAAAAAATTATCATTAGAACATGGTTATCTAAGTATCAGTCAATACGCGGTATAAGAGAAAACATAATCTACGATGCCGACTATAACGTCATAGGAAAAGCAAAAGGTTTATGGCTATTTTTTGATATAGCAAAACGAAGAGCTAAAAAAATTCCAGATTATTTTAAAGAGAAATGGTCATATTGCGAAGATACAAGTCTAGTTCATGATATCTCAACAAAAATTAATGCTCTAAGTTTTGCCAAATATATTAAAAAATTTAAAGTCAATATATACGATACAGATACAAATGAGCATGTAAATAATATTAGATATTTACAATGGCTGATAGAATCATTACCTGAAGAAATCACTGATAACTACTATTTACATTCGATTGATGGACGCTTTCTCTCAGAAGCAAAATATGGGGATATTATAGTTTCATCAACAAACAAAGATAATAAAGAAAACTCTTTTGTTCATGCCATTCATGTAGAAGGAAAAGATTCACCGTGTGCTACAGCAAAGACAGTATGGAAAGCAATAAAAACTAATCTAGTGTAGATTTAAATGGATAATAATGATAAATAAAATAAATGCACTATTTCCTTTGTGGGCTATTTTGGCTTCTGCTTTGGCTTATCTACAGCCAAACTTAGTTGTAGAATATAAAAGTTGGATTGTTCCTCTTTTAATTTTGATAATGTTTTGCATGGGTGTTACGCTTAAAGTAGAAGATTTTAAAAGAGTTGCAAAAAAACCAAAAATTATAGCTTTAACTGTAAGCTTACAATTTTTACTAATGCCTTTTGTTGCATTTATTATTTCTAAGATATTTAACTTTTCAACTGATTTAATGGTTGGTATGGTTTTAGTCGGAGCGGTTGCTGGTGGAACTGCATCTAATGTTATATGTTATCTTGCTAAGGCTGATGTTGCTTTGTCCATTTCAATGACTGTTATCTCTACTCTACTTTCTATTGTAATCACTCCTTTATTGACTCTTTACTATGTTGGTTTTACAGTTCCCGTTCCAGCTTCTAGTATGATTATTAGTATCTTAAAAATTGTATTATTACCTGTTGTTGCTGGAATTATTGTCAATTATTTTTTACATAAATTTATAGAGAAAAAGAAAGATATCCTAGCTCTTTTATCCATTGTTTCTATTATATTTATAATATCTATTATTGTTGGATTAAATGAGTCCAAAATCAGTACAATTGCACTAACTTTATTGATAGGAATTGCTCTGCACAATATGACAGGGCTTTTGGGTGGATACTATATAACTAAGTTATTTGGTTTTGATAAAAAGACATGTAAAACTGTAGCTATCGAAGTTGGTATGCAAAACTCAGGATTAGCAGTTGCTTTGGCTATGAAGTACTTTACACCACTAAGCGCATTACCTGGAGCCATTTTTAGCATATGGCATAATATTTCAGGGTCTATTCTTGCTTCGTATTGGTCAAAAGAAGACAACTAAAAGAAAATAATTATCCTTTAAGTTTAAATATATAATAACTGTGAGATAATAATCTCAGTAAAAAATATTTCATAACAAAAAGGAACACGAATGAAAACTATAACAACGGATAGTGGTAATCCGATAGGAAGTCATGACGATGCTCTAACTGCAGGTGAAAGAGGACCAGTCTTAATGCAAGACTATGCATTAATAGAAAAGCTTGCACATCAAAACAGAGAAAGAATTCCTGAAAGAACTATGCATGCAAATGGTTCAGGAGCACATGGAACATTAACAGTAACACATGACATTACAAAATATACAAAAGCAGATATTTTTAGTGCTGTTGGAAAACGAACTCCTCTGTTTATGAGAATTTCAACAGTTGCAGGTGAGAGAGGTGCTGCAGATGCTGAAAGAGATATCAGAGGCTTTTCTATGAAGTTCTATACTCAAGAAGGAAACTGGGACTTAGTTGGAAACAATACTCCTGTATTTTTTGTAGCAGATCCATATAAATTTCCAGATTTTGCACATACTCAAAAAAGAGACCCAAGAACAAACATGCGTTCAAAAACCGCAATGTGGGACTTCTGGTCATTAACTCCTGAGAGCCTACATCAAGTAACTATATTGTTCTCAGATAGAGGTTTACCAACAGACTATAGACATATGCATGGTTTTGGTTCTCATACTTATAGCTTTATAAATGATAATAATGAAAGAAACTGGGTTAAGTTTCACTTTGTTACTCAACAAGGCATTGAGAATATGACTAATGCAGAAGCATGCAAAGTTGTTGGACAAGATAGAGAAAGTTCACAAAAAGATCTTTATGAGTCTCTTGAAAGAGGTGATTTTCCTAAGTGGGATTTGAAAATTCAGATAATGACAGAAGAACAAGCAAAAACTCACCGTGACAATCCATTTGATCTTAGTAAAGTATGGTCTAAAAAAGAGTATCCACTAATAGATGTAGGAGTTATGGAGTTAAATAGAAATCCAAACAACTACTTTAACGAAGTAGAACAAGCTGCTTTTAGTCCTTCAAATACTGTTCCAGGAATTGGTTTATCTCCAGATAAAATGCTTCAAGCAAGAGGATTTTCTTATCCAGATGCACAGAGATATAGAGTTGGTTCAAACTTTGAAATGTTACCAATCAACAGACCTCTTATAGAAATACACAATACTCATAAAGATGGAAGTATGAATTTTCAAGAGTTGAGTGTAAATCCTGCAATCACTTATGAACCAAATAGTTTTGGTGGAGCAACAGCAAATCCTAAATATAATGAGCCACCATTAGAACTCGAGGGTGCTACTGGAAGATATGATAGAACACAAGACAATGACTACTTTTATCAACCAAGGGATTTGTTTAACTTAATGAATGATTCACAAAAACAACAGTTGTTTTCAAATATAGCAGAAGCTATGGATGGAGTTCCACAAAGTATTGTAGACAGACAACTAGCGCTTTTTGAACAAATTTCTGATGAATATGCCGAGGGCGTTAGAAAAGAGCTCTAGATGCAAACAATATCTAAAGAGGAAGAGCAAAGATATGCTCAGCTCCAAGTTATGGCACTAGACTTTGCCAGAGTTGGAGAGACAAGTGAGCTTCAAAAGATGATAGAAGCTGGCATAAGTGTAAATTTGTCAACACATAAAGATGATAGCCTGCTAATGTTAGCAACTTATAATGGAAATTACGAAACAGCAAAGATGCTGATTGAACACAACGCTGATTTAGATAGAGTAAATCAACGAGAGCAAACTCCTTTAGACGGAGTTTGTTTTAAAGGTGATTTTGAAATTGTAAAGTTGTTAATCAGCAGTGGGGCAAAGATAGGTGAAAAAACTATTGTGTATGCAACGATGTTTGGACATAATGATATAGCGGATTATCTTCAAATAAATGGTGCTAATGAAAATAAAATGATTTTTTTTGGAATAAGCACTAAACCTATTTTGTTATTAATAGGTAAAATATTAAATAAATTCAAAACAAGTGAACCTACACCTTGTAACAATTAGATACAAATTAGCACTTATTTACATATTTGTATCATTTATTTATGTATAAACTGAGTTATGTATACATTTTCAGATTATTCAGCTATACTTTTTCCAATGAATGATGATTCTAGTTACATCTTTAGATTGCTTTGCATTGACAACTTATAGTTTCCAGTAAAATTCACCTAAAAATAAAGCTTTATATTAGACTTTCAACCACCTTAGCAATTTGGTGTATAAAAACAAGGATTTAAAAATGGCAGAATTAGTAAATGGAACAGTTAAATGGTTCAACAGTGACAAAGGTTTTGGATTTATCGAGCAAGAAAATGGTGGAAAAGATGTATTCGTACATTTCCGTCAAATTAACAGCAACGGTTATGACCGTGTTTCACTAAACGAAGGTCAAAAAGTTACTTTCGAACTTGGTGAAGGCGAAAAAGGCCCACAAGCAGAAAACGTTACAGGTCTGTAATCTTTCTTCGAGCGGGTTTACCCGCTCACTTTATTTAAACTCTCCCACTCCAAAAATACTATCTAAACTTTATATCAATACAAAATAAAACTAAACTACTCATCTCATATGTTATACTTCCATCTATATAAAACAAGGCAATATCGTGCAAAATCCATCAACTAATACACAAAAATTTATCCTAAAGTTTTTCCCTGAAATCATGATTAAAGGTTCTTCTGCAAAAAGACAAATGGTAGGTCAACTCTACACAAACCTAATAACACTACTTGAACGCATCCATCAAGATATAAAAGTAAGAAAATTTTCCGATAAAATCGAGATTTTAACACCTATAAATATGCTTCCTGAAGTTAGAATAGCACTTATTAATACTCCAGGAATTGAGCAAGTGCTTGAAGTTCTACAGTTTGACAATATGGATAGCCTGGAGAAAATCAAAAAAAAAGTTGGTGAGATTGTAGGGCAAAGCCTAAAAGACAAAACTTTTGCAGTTAGAGCAAAGCGAACTGGCACACATTGTTTTAAATCTACTCAACTTGAGAGAACTGTAGGCGGTTATTTACTTGCACATACAGATGCTAAAGGAGTTGATCTTCATAATCCAGATATAACTGTAAAAATGGAACTTGTTGAGAGTCAGCTAAATATTATTACTACAAAGTACAAAGGACTAAGTGGTTTTCCTATTGGAACTCAAGGTGATATCCTATCTTTAATGTCAGGAGGATTTGATTCTACAGTTGCATCTTACCTTACAATGAAAAGAGGAATTAGAACCCACTTTGTATTTTTTAACCTTGGTGGTAATGCTCATGAGATTGGAGTTAAGCAAGTTGCTTTATATCTATGGAATAAGTTTGGCTCATCACATAGAGTGAAATTTATATCTATACCTTTTGATGATGTTATTGAAGAAATATTTCGCTCTACCGGAGAAACGTATATGGGTGTTACACTTAAGCGTCTTATGATTATGGCTTCTGAGAAGATAGCAGACGAGCTAGAGATAGATGCTTTACTTACTGGAGAGAGTGTCGCACAAGTTTCTTCTCAAACACTTAGAAATCTTGCCATAATTGATAAAGTAAGTAATAAGTTAATTTTACGTCCGCTTTCAACTATGAATAAACCAGATATCATGGCTATCGCAGATGACATAGGAACACGCCATTTTGCTGAGAGTATGCCTGAGTATTGCGGTGTAATTTCTAAAAACCCTATTATTCATGGGTCTTTTAAGCGTATGGAAAAAGAGGCTAAGAAATTCAACTATGAAGTTCTTGATAAAGCGATAGAAGATGCTAAAACTATTTATGTAGATGAAGTTATAGAGGACGTTAGTGATTTAGCAGCAGTAGAAGTTGTTAATGACTTAAAATCAGGTGATTACGTGGTCATAGATATAAGATCTATAAAAGCATGCGTTGAAACTTCTTGTGAATGCATAAAGATACCATTTCATAAACTAAAAACTGAATTTCCTAAACTTGCACAAGATAAAGAGTACCTACTCTACTGTGAAAAAGGAATAATGAGTCAACTACATGCACAACTGCTTAGAGATGCAAACAAAATTAATAATGTAAGGGTTTATAGACCTCTATAGTTACTTTTATTAAAATTTCATACTAATATACTAACTTTTGAAATAATAAAAATACTTTAAGTACAATTATAACAATAATATTTGATAAGGCAATTTTATGAAAACTATGCAACTCTTAACGCTTTTATTTGTAACAATAACTCTTAGTGCTCAAGAAGTAAAATACGACTCTTCCACAGTTGAAGATTTAAAAGATAAACAAGAAGTAAAAAAAGATAAAATCAAGAACTCTTTTGAGTCTAGATTTTCATCTAAAGAGTCCAAAAAAGTGGATTGGACTAGAAAAATAGAAAATGATGATTATTATGAAAAAGGTAAAATAAAAACTCACTAAGTCTAAATTTGTACAGATAGTGTACAATACTAAATATCTATGTAAGGTGTCTTCAACTAAATGACAATATTTTTAAAATTTTTTGTATTATTTATATTTTTATCATCACTTTTACAATCTTCAACACTAGATGTAAAACAAATCCAAAATGACTTTTATGATACAGTTATAATAAAGCCTCTATATATTAAGTACAAAGAAAAATCTTTAGTTGATAAAGCGCTTGAAAAAAGAGCAAAAAAATTTCGTATTTATAATATTTATTGGAAAAAAGCAAAACTACTCCTGAAAAAGCATACAGAATCTTTATCTTCTTCTCAATTTTTAACTTTAGTAGATTTATCAAAGCAAGTACTACTTCTTGTTTTGTGGGATGAAGAGGAAAAGGACTTTCATCCGGTAGGTTTCGACTTTATCTCTAGTGGAAATATAAATAGAGAAAAAAATGTAAAAGCTGGTGAAGATCATTACCTTAAAACACCAACGGGTTTCTTTGATATCAAGAGTGGTTGGCGTTCTGATGGAAAAACAAATGAAGACAACGTAACCTTTCCATATGGTAAAAAAGACAGCTTTGTATTTTACTTTGGTGAACAAAATAGTCTCCGATACAATACCTTTGATAAAAACAATACAAAAGTTAAAAATCCTAAAAAATATAAACTTATAAAAGATAAACTAAAGTTTGCTATGCATGCACATGTAAGTAGCGCACCACTTGGAACTCCAAGGTCACACGGATGTATACGCATGAGTAATGAGTTGGATTACTACCTTGATAATAACTTAGTATTTTTTAAAAATCTTTATGATGGAAATAAATGGATACATCCATATAAGAAGCCACCAACTAATCCTAAAAACTATAATCTGGCTGGTGAGTTTATGCTTGTAGTAAACAGCGTCTATTAACGAGCAAGGATAATTAGAATGCATATTGACCTAACACAAGGTATCATCAAAGAGCATCTAGTAAAACTAGCATTACCAGCTATTGTAGGCTACTTTTTTCATACAATGTTCAACATTACAGATACCATCTTTGCAGGAATGATATCTACTGCTGCCCTTGCGGCTCTTTCATTGTCAAGTGCTGTATTTTTTATGGTTTTGGCAGTAGGTATTGGTATGAGTGAAGCTGTAACTTCTCTAGTTGGAAATGCCTTTGGTAGAAAAGATATACAAAAAGCAGAACAAATTGTTCTAAATTCACTAATATTTGCTGTTATTCTCTCTATATTTTTAACTATAATCGGTCTTATCGGTGTTCCTTACCTAGTAGATTCACTTGGTGATTCATCTTATGCCGTTGAGACTTATGAGTACATAAATGTGATTTTATATGGAGCTTTTTTATTTATAGCAGCTTTCTTTTTAAATGCAATATTAAATGCAACAGGAGATACTAAGTCGTTTAGAAATGTTTTAATATTTACTGCATTTTTAAATGTTTTACTAGACTATATTTTAATAAAAGAGATTAACCTAGGTGTTAGTGCTATAGCTTACTCCACTATTGTATGCGAAGCTATTACTGCTTTATACCTACTCTACAAAGTAAGACGTACACAAATTTGGTGTGGTTTTAGTAAACTAGATATTGATCTAAATATCATTAAAGAGTTACTAAAGCAAGGTTTTCCTCCAAGTGTAAATATGTTTATGATGGCATTTGGAGTATATATTATCACTTACTTTATAGCACCTTTTGGTAAAGAAGCTGTTGGAGCTTTTGGAATTGGTATGCGAATAGAGCAAATATTCCTTCTACCAGTAATTGGGTTAAATATAGCTACTCTTAGCATTATTTCTCAAAACAATGGAGCAAAAATCTATAGCCGTATACCAGAGACTGTAAAATTTGCTATTACTTATGGTTGGGTAATGTCTACTATTGGGGTAACATCATTTTTCTTATTTGGTGAGTTCTTAGCTTCACTTATGACATCAGACCATTTAGTAATAGCAGAAGCGGCCTTGTATCTACGAGTATCTGGACTAGCATCTTATGGATTTGTAGTTATTTTTGTATATATTGCGATGCTTCAAGGAATCTCAAAACCTGGTATTATACTTCCCATTAGCATTTATAGACAACTAATAGCACCTATTCTTGTCTTTAGTGCTTTAAGCTATTATGATTTTGGAATATTTTCTATGTGGGTTGGACTTGATTTAATTATCTTTAGTTCAGCCTTATATCTTTGGTGGTACGGAAAGAGAAAACTAAATCTTCTCTCTTAAATATTCCTAAGCAAAAAATATTTTAAAAGCTGATAAGTAACATTAAATATTTGCTAGATACAATAGTAAAAAACAATAGGAATAATTTATGAATGATGTTACAAAAAAAGAAAGAATCAAAGGTGCTTTTTTTGGTGCTATAGTTGCTGATGCACTCTGCTTAGGTAGTCATTATGAATATGACGCCAAAAAAATATATCAAGCTTATGGCCAAAAATCTATAGAAAAGTTTATGTCACCTGGTGAAATGATGGGTGGGCAAACACATGGTATCGGATGGGGTGAGAGAAACTATCATCCAGGTAAAAAAGCCGGTGGTACTACAGACTATGGTGATTATAATATCTTAGTTTTAGAGTATCTTGCATCTATAGCTGATAGTCCTAGACCTTTTAGCGTTGCAAACATTATTCCACATTGGATGAAGAGACTTGAAAATAATTGGGGTTCATGGATATGTACCATGACAAAAGAGACTTACGCACAAATAAAGCAAGGTGTCCCAGTTGAACGTTTAGGTGGAATTTCAAATGCTATGGCTATACGTCACGTTGCCGCACACGCCTACTATGATACTGAAGAGGAAGTAGTAGATGCGGCACGAAAGAGTATGTTTACTCATAAAGATATTCACGCTCTTGGTGGTGGGGAATTTTTTGCTCGTGTAACTCATAAAGTAATCAATGGAGAAAGACCATCGGATGCTATAGAATTAGTTGCTGTAGCAATGGGTGGATTTTTTGCAGAAAAAGTATCTCAAGCAATTGCAAAGTTCCAAGAAGCTACAGATGAAAACTCTGCACTATACCGTGAACAATTTGCTGATGATTTGGCTATCACAAGTATGGCTAGACTATGGGATGTTGGTCGTTCAGAACCAATAAAAGTGGGAAAAGCAAGTCCAACAGAAGGTACTCTTCCAGGTGCAGTTTACTTCATACTAAAATATGAAAATGAAGAAGATGGGCTTAAAAAGGCACTTCAAGCAAATGCAATGGTAGGTGGAGATAATGCTTCAAGAGGTATAGCTATTGGTATGGTTCTTGGTGCATACAAGGGGATAGATGCCCTTCCTAAAGAATGGAAGGAAACACTAGATGAGTGGGATTACTGCTTAGAGATGCTAAATACTCTTCCCTTACTTAAATAACCACATGTAAAATCATCTTTTTATGTGTACTCAGCTATAATTGCCTTAAATATTTAAGGAATCAATTATATGCCTGAGCAAGCTAAAAAAACTAACAAAAAAAAGTACTATGATAATATAAGCGTAGGAGCAAGAACTACACAGATTGTTTATCTAGTAGAGAAGCATGATAAGTTATCTATGTTTGAACAATTTCTAAAAAACTCTGATACAAAGCAAACTGTTGTTATGACAAAAAGCAAACGCTCAGCTGATGAACTTAGTTTATACCTTAAAGCTCAAAATATAGAAGCTATGGTTGTTCATGGAAATCATAGAAAAGCGCAGTTAGATGAAGCATCTAAAGCTTTTAACTCGTCTAAACTAAATATACTAATCACTACTGACATGATTTTAAAACCACTTGAATTGGAAACTATACAAGTAATGGTTAATTATGAACTTCCGACACAAGCAGAAGATTACTTTATGCGTCTTCGTTATGTTGACGAGATAGGAAAATCAATCTCTTTTGTAACTCCTGAGGAAGAAGGATCTCTTCAAACTGTTGAGATAATGATGAAAATGCAAATTCCTCAAGAAGAAGTGCAAGACTTTGTTCCTACAGTTCCAAGTCAAGTAGCAACACCAGGCAAAGATAAAAAGAAGAAACCTCGCCACCGTAAACTAAAACAAAAAGCAAAAAACAAATCGGAACAAGACGAGAGTTAATGAATTTTCTATCTAAAGAAGCCCCACTAGAAGAGTCTATCTTAAAGATGAAGTCAGTACTATCGGATGTTGGTTGTGAAATGACTTTTTCACAACAAAAGCATCCATTAGAAAACTGTTACTCTGTAAACCTTACTTCACTTGAAGCACCAAAGCATATATACTCAAACGGAAAAGGAATACTCTCAGATGCATCTATAGCTAGTGCTTTAGGCGAGTATATAGAGAGACTTCAAACAAACAATTTTTTTATAGACTTTCATCTTCCAAAGCGAAAATACTATCCTGATGAACTTGCTTTTGAATTTGGTGGAGACTACTTAAGTGATGAATTACGTAAAATATACAATCCTGATGAACAATTAAGTGATGATAATTTAGTTGATTTTAACAGTGATTACGAAGATAAAATTGTTGCCTTACCCTTTATAAAACACTCAAACAAAGAAAAAGTATATATCCCTTTAAATATATTAAGTAACCTCTACGTTAGTAATGGTTTAGCAACTGGAAACACAGCCCTCGAAGCACAAGTTCAGGCTTTAAGTGAGATTTTTGAACGTCATGCCAAAATAGAAATAATAAAAAATGGATATTCACTACCAAAATTTCCAGAAGATATAATAAAGTCATTTCCAAGAGTCTACAAAGATGTTCTCTCACTTAGAGAGTTAGGTTATATTGTAGAAGTCTTAGATGCTTCACTTGGCGGAAAATTTCCTGTCACAGCAATCTCCCTTATAAACAAAAACAACTCAACTCTTTTTGTATCTTTTGGTGCACACCCTATCTTAGAAGTCTCTTTAGAGAGAACTATGACAGAACTTATGCAAGGACGAACTTTAGATAACCTTGATAGTTTTGAAATACCAACTTTTGATATGAGTTTAGTTGCAGATAGCTTCAATCTTGAATCTCATTTTGTAGATTCAAACGGGAAACTAGGATTTGGATTTTTGAGTGCTAAGAAAAGCTTTGAGTATACGCCCTTTGTTTATAATGGAAAAACGAGTGAGCAAGAATATGATTGTCTTATGAATATTCTAAAAGACATGGGCAAAGAAAGCTATTTAAGAGAGTACAACTACCTCGGTTTTTACTCTTGTCAGATGATAGTTCCAAGTGTATCTGAAGTTTATCCCATAGAAGATTTAATATATAACAATAAGAACAATGGTAAAGAAATTCGTGACATGGTTTTAAACTTCAAAAATTATGACCCTCAAGATATTATGATAAGTATTGAATCACTTGAAGACTCACTGAATATGGAAAAATACATTGGTGTAATTTTTGAGAATAACTTTACAATGAGAGAGTTCAAAGCACAAATACATCTCATTCTAAGTGATTATGAAGAAGCTCTTGAATTGCTTGAATATGGAGAGGATAAACTTGGACATATTATTGTTGAGCTTGCTCGTATGGAAGAGTTAGAATTGGACTTTGAAGAATATGAAGATGCCATGTATAACATTTTCACGGAGCAAAAGGTTCAAAAAGCCTTGCGAATACTCGATGGTGATGATTTTATTATAAATACAACTCTTCATAATGACTATCATAATATGTTAGCTATGTATGACAGACTTGAGAGTAAAAAATATGAGAACTGAAATAAACCTAACTGTGAAACCAGAATTTATAGAAGACTATAAAGATGGTTATCCACTAATCTCAAAAGAATCTGTTGTTGATTGGGAAAAAGTAGAAGAAGAAGGAACGATAGTAAAACTTATAGATGCTAAAGGTAAGTTTATAGTTAAAGGTTATTACGGAATCCAAAATAAAGGCTATGGTTGGGTTCTAACTTCTAATGAAAATGAAAAGATAGATACAGCATACTTTACAAAGAAGATAAAAGCTGCCATAGAGTACAGAGAAAACTTCTTTACAGATGAAAACACAACAGCCTTTAGAGTACTAAATGGTGAAGGTGATGGGGTTGGTGGCTTAACCATAGACTACTTTGACGAATTTTATATGCTGACATGGTATTCAATGGGAATATATGAGTTTAAAGCTGAAATACTAGATGCTCTAAAATCGACTATTAATTACAAAGGCATCTATCAAAAAAAAAGATTTGATACCAAAGGTAAATATCTTGATGATGCTGACGACTTTGTTTGTGGCGTAAAAGCACCATCTCCTTTAATCGTAAAAGAAAATGGAGCCAACTTTGCCATATACTTAGATGATGGAGCTATGGTTGGAGTTTTTCTAGATCAAAAAGATGTACGAAAGACACTCCGTGATACATATGCAAAAGGTAAAACTGTACTAAACACATTTTCCTACACAGGAGCTTTTTCAGTTTTTGCAGCGCTTGGTGGAGCAAAAAAAACTACAAGTGTCGACCTCGCTAAAAGAAGCCTTAGTAAGACAAAAGAACAATTCGCTGTAAATAACATAGATGCTAGTACTCAAGATATTATTGTTGATGATGTTTTTAAGTACTTCAAGTATGCTGTAAGAAAAAAACTATTGTTTGATATGGTAGTACTTGATCCACCTAGTTTTGCAAGATCAAAGAAACATACGTTTAGTGCTTCTAAGGACTATGTAAAACTTTTAAAAGAGGCTATACAAATAACTAATAAAAATGGGCTTATAGTTGCTTCAACAAATGCTTCAAACTTCAGCATGATGACATTTAGCGACTTTGTATTTAAAGCATTTAAAGAGCTAAATGGAAAGTATAAAGTGGAAAAGAGTTTCTCTCTACCAAAAGACTTTAAAGTGATAGAAAAGTTTAAAGAAGGGAACTATCTAAAAGTTATGATTATTAGAAAAATAAAATAAAATTAATTTTTCTTTGATTTTAAATTTTCAACCTTTTTCATAATCATTATTATGTCTTCAAAAGAGATTGGTTTTTTTAAAAGGACATCACTTAACTCTTGATGATTTGCTAAGCCCGATCTTGACGCTGTAATAAAAATAGTGAAAATATCATTGTTTATCTCTTTTATTTTTTTTACCATAGAGATGCCATCCATTTTTGGCATCATTATATCTGTTATAACAATATCAAAATCCTTTGCTTTTAAAAATTCTTCAAGCCCATCTACACCATCAGTGCAAACAACTACATCATCAAAGAACTTTTTCAATATAGTAGTAGTTCCTTCTCTTATAGCTTCTTCGTCATCAACAAATAAAACTTTTAAATCTCTAACATTTTCTTCTAATTTTTCTATTTCATTCATAACCTCTCTCCTAAATTATTGTATATGGAAGATTTATACTAAAGCAAACACCATCATCTTGATTATGTACAAGTAGTTCACCTTTTAAATGCTTTTCTACTATAGTTTTACTCATATAAAGACCAAGACCTGTTCCATTTACCTTGTCCTTTGTAGTAAAGTACGGATCAAAAATTTTCTCTATTATATCATCTTTTATACCACCCGCATTATCAGATACAAGCAAATAAACTCCATCATCATTTTGTGTTAATGTAACAAATATTTTTCTATCGTATTCTCTATTTTCTACTAATGCTTCTTTTGCATTATTTAGTAAATTTATAATCACCTGCATTAACTCTCTTGAGTATGTTATTAACTTTTTCTCGTTTTTAAAATCACAAATCATTTCTATATTATTATTTTCTAAAGACTTTCCAACAACTCCGAATGCATCTCCAAACACCTCTTCTAGAAGTGCCTCTTGAGGAACTTTTTGTGGTTTAAAGAAATCTCTAAAATCATCTATAGTTTTTGAAAGTTCTTCTGTTTGCTCTAGAATACCATTAGCAACATCTTTTAATGTTTCATTATCAACTATTTCTAGTTCTACATCTACTAAGATGTTATTAGCAGACATGGAAATGGAACTTAGAGGTTGTCTCCATTGATGAGCTATCATACTTATCATCTCACCCATTGCAGCATGCCTTGATTGTGCTACCATAAGTTTCTCTTGAGCTTGAATTTTTGCTTGTGCTCTTTGCAACTTTTCTATAGGTCTACTTATCAAGGCACCTGTAATATATGCGGCTATTGCCGCTATAAAAGTTAGAATTATTCCTAAATATATAATAAACTTATTGGTATAATTGCTTTTGGCTAAGGCGAATTTTTCTGGATAAAAACCAACAATATGCCATATTTCCAAATTATTACCTTGAAAATGGTCATCTGATTTAGTTTTACCACCAAATTTTACATTTTTGTTGTCAAAAATAATTTTAACTGGAGAGTACGCTATTATTATATTTTCTTCATATTTTTCAACTATATCTGTAGCATTTTTATTTTCTTTAATATTAGAAACAATCTTAGGAAGAGTATTTGTAGTCAAAGGGTCTGAGCCCTCTTCATAAACAACTAATCCTTTTGTTCTTACTACTTTAAAAAAACCATCTTTTGTTTTGTTATAGAAATCAATAATAGTACTTAATGTTTCTATGATATTAACGTTAGCTTTTAATATTCCTATAACCTTGTCCTTATATTTTATAGGGACAACTACACCAACTACATAACCATGAACACTAGCGTCAAAACCTCTATCGTCAAAAAAATATGCTCCATCTCCGTTTGAATATGCCTCTTTCCACCAGTATTTATTATAGTGAGAAAGTGTTGTCAACTTTGCAGTTGTGGCTATCATAGCTCCATATTTATTTGTTATAAATATCTCTCCATAAACTCCTCTTAAAGTATCTTGTTGTTTCTTCAGGTATAAAGCAAGTTCATTCTTTAAATATGGTTCTACAAAACTATCTTTTTCAGATTCTGAATCAATCCATTTTTTATTTAAAGAGTCTATCTTTTTTATTCTTTGCTGAGTATTTAGCTCTTTGTATTCATCATTACTTTTTGTTAAATTATTCAGAACGATAGGTGCTGCTGCTATAGTTAGAGTATTACTTAACTTATCAAGTAGTTCAAGTTCAATATGCTTGGAAGCATCATTGACACTTATACTCAGTTTTTGCTTCTCATTTTTTATGTCAGTGATGTAACTCCATTCACTATATATGTATGATATAAGGGTAAAACCAAGTATAGACATAATAAGTATACTCAGTGTTATTCTATACTTTAGAGGTATTTTGTGTTCAGTACTTTCATCTTTTTGCATAGTTATTCCTAGTAAATCTCATCCATATAATCACTTCCGCACTTCAATTCTTTAAACCACTCCAAAAACTGAGTAGCTTTTTCATTTTCAAAAATTAGCCCATGTTGTGGTGCTATAATATCAACATCAAGTTTTTTAACCTTGGAAACCCATGCACGACATACTTTGTTCGATCCCATATAACGTTTATGAAAAGCGTGTATAAAATCTATATGTAATTCAAAGTCTTTAACATGCTTGTAATCAGTTGGAGCATTAACAATAGTAGCACCAATATCACCTGAAAAAATTATCTTTGATTTTGAATCATAAAGAGAAAAATTCCCAGGAGAGTGAAGAAAATGTGCTGAAATAAACTTTAAATAATCTTCACCAAATTTTAGTTTTGCTCCATGCTCCGATAGTGCCATAACCCTAGCCATATCCATAAATCCATAATGGCTCATAAAGCGAGTCCATAAACTTGACATTATAAATTTAGCATTTGTACTTGCTGCCCACTGAGCAATAGATCCAGAAACATCAGGGTCTTGATGGGATAAAAAAATAAACTTTATATTTTCTATCTTGATATGTTTACTTACTGCTTCATAAAGCTCATTGAAGATAACTTCACTTCCAGGATCTAACAAAATAGCAGAATCATTATCAACTATAAGGTATTGGTTTACAGAAAGAAAAGAGTCTTCATGTGATTCATCATCAAAGCTAAACATTACACATTTATGCGTACCATCGTTATATAAGATTTTTTCTCTATTATCCATTTTGCAGTCCTTTAAATTCTCTAATTGTTGCCATCTGTCTTTTTGTTATATACTTAACAAGATCTTTACTCTTAAAGTCGACAAACATAAAAACAACACTAAAATAATATCTTGTTTCATTTTTTCTAAACATTTTAGCTTTTGTATTTATAATCAGAGGTTTTTTGTCCATCTCTAAAACTATGTCAAGATGAACATCATCATCCTTCTCTAGCCCTGCAGGAAGTGCATTTAATTTTAGTTTTACAGCATCTAAAGAAATATCTTCTATACTTATATCTCCATGAAACTTATTTTCACCCAAAAATAGTGAAACAGTCTGCTTCTCATCAGGAACTATCCTTACAGTTTTTCTAGCCATAGGAGAGCTACTAACAAAACTAAGACCTTTAAGTACAACATTCTGCTTTTCAAAACTAATAGTAGAAACTTTAGAACATTCAACTGCATGTGGAAGAGCATCTGATGTAATAATAGTTTTTCCTTCAAGTTGTATGGCTTTTTGTTGAAGGTATTTAGTTTTTATAGTCAAGTCATTATCGCTTATGTCAGTTATAACAGCATCGTTTGTTATGCTTAAACCTTTGTAGTAGTTATAAAGTCCTATTTTTGCATTATTTCTTTGAAGCACTGCAAGAAGTTTATACATCGCTTTTGAATCTTTAATACTTTCATCAGACTTAGACTGAGAGTTATCATAAAGCTTAAGTAGATTCAACTCCGTAACATCATCAAAGGATAAAATCCCTAAAGACTCTTTATCTGGAATATTTTGATATTTAAGAATAAAATGTTTGAAGTTTTTATCTTTATCTACTAATTTTATATTGTAAAGTTTTTCTGTATTTATACTAAGTTCATCAAACCAGTTTTTATCTTCAGTATTATATAAAAAACTATCATGTTTCAAAAATAGACTTCCCAAGTCACCATACTTTTCTTTAAATCCTTGAAGATTTTCAACTTCAAAATAGTTTAAAAACATCTGATTTACAAAAATAGGCTCTGATTCTTTCATCATTATAACTATGGAACTTTGATAATTAAAAACATTTTCAAGATGAGTGTTAAAGAGTTGAGTATTTAGCTCTTTGTTTATCTCTGCAATACACAAAGAAATAATATCTACAAGTTCATGAACGTTCACTGGCTTTTTTAAATATCTA
>JBLIEY010000033.1:0-21118 GCA_047633475.1 Sulfurimonas sp. | reverse complement strand
GAAAAATTCTCAATATATTCATTAAGTTTAATAATTTTAAGTATTGCAGCTATTGTAATGGGACTTTTCCCTGATTTTATAATCAGCTCAACTGAATATTATGTGGCTTCTTTTTTAAATATTACAGAGTTTAAAAAGTTACCAGCTTTTGAAATTCCATGGCCTACATTAGTTTTAATACCATATATTGGAGCATTTGTTATATATTTTGCAGGTAAGTTTTCAGAAAACTTTAGAAATCTTTTAGCTACTTGTATATCTGCACTTACTCTTTATTATGTATTCGAACATACAAACTTTGACGAATTATCAAAAATCTTTACATTTATTATGGCGGGAATAGGTCTTATAATCACTATTTATTCTATAGATTATTTTAAAGGTAAAGAATACGCTAATCGCTATTTTTTCTTTCTTTTTCTAATGCAAGGTGCATTATTAGGTGTAACAACAAGTGATGATTTTGCAAGTTTTTATCTTTTTTGGGAGCTGATGACATTTACATCATATTTATTAGTTATTCATGAGCAAACTCAGAAGGCTTTAAAAGCTGGATTCAAATATTTTATAATGTGTACAAGTGGTGCATATATTATGTTGTTCGCAATTTTAACACTTCATGCAGAACTAGGAAGTTTCGATTTTAATATTATTTCTCAAAACTTGCATTTATTATCGCCTACTCTACTTTTTTCATTACTAATAATGTTCATTATAGGTTTTGGAGTAAAAGCAGGTTTAGTGCCAATGCATAGTTGGCTTCCAGATGCTCACCCAGTAGCTCCATCTTCAATCTCTGCTCCAATGTCTGGGATTTTAACAAAAGCAGGTATTTATGGGCTTATATTAGTAGTTTCACTAGTTTTTGGAAATGAACTTGTTGCAAGTTTAGGTGTTACAGCTGGTTTTTCAACCATAGGTTTAATAATATCTTTTTTAGGTGCAATCACTTTATTATATGGTGAGTTTATGGCACTAGTACAAAAAGATATTAAAAGAATGCTTGCCTATTCAACAATGGCTCAAATTGGAGAAATTGTAATTACTTTAGGAGTGGGAACCTACTTAAGTTTAGTCGGTTCTTTATACCATGTATTAAATCACGCTATTATGAAAAACCTACTATTTCTTGCCGTTGGAGCATTGATATATAGGTTGAAAAGTCAAAAGATTGAAAAGTTTAAAGGTATTGGAACTCAGATGCCAATTACTTCACTATTCTTTGGAGTAGGTATCTTAGCAATTATGGGGCTTCCTCCTTTTAATGGTTTTATAAGTAAATTCTTAATGCTTTATGCAAATGTTCAAGCAGGTCACACTGAATTAGCTGCTTTAATTTTATTTGGAAGTGTAGTTGGAGGTTTCTACTACGTAAGACTTCTAAGAATAATTTTCTTCGAAAAATATGAAGGACCTGAATTAAAAGAAGCTCCATTAAGTATGCTTATACCTCTTGGTATATTAACTTCTTTAATTGTTATTAATGGACTTTATCCTCAAGCTGGTTTTTATTTAGTTAAACCTGCAGTTGATTATATTGCATTAAAAAGTAATTTATTAGTAGTAGATATTCCAAACCTTAGTTTTGATTGGCCCCTAATGGTTATTATTCCCGCATTAGGAGCACTAGTAACATTTATTTTAGGTAAGAAATCAGCAAGAGTAGCTGGTATATGTGCTGTTGCGACTATGTCTTTAACTCTTTTAGTAATTGTTCTTGATTTTGAAAAGTATGATCTATTTTCATTCAGTTTTGCTTTTTTAATTGCTTTTATCGGTGTTCTAAATCTTATTTACACAATTGGATATATGGATCATCATGGGCATCCTCAAAATCGTTTTTACATGTTTTTCTTATTGATGATTGCAGGACTTTTAGGAGTTGCTGTCAGTGACAATCTATATAGTTTCTTTGTATTTTGGGAGATTATGAGTAGTTGGACGCTTTATTTCGTGATTATTCATGAGCAAACACCAAAAGCTTTAAAAGAAGGCTTTAAATACTTTAGTTTTAACTATATTGGTGCAAGTTTAATGTTCTTAGGAGTTGTAATTCTTAGTGTAAAAGCGGGAACTTTTGAAATGTCAAAATTAGCTGATGGTTTAAGTGACATGCCATTACTGTACGCGGGACTTTCTATTTTACTTATTTTAGTTGGTTTTGTTATGAAAGCGGCTATGTTACCTGTGCGTATAGACTATCAAATGCATCCAGTATCTGCACCAACTCCAGTAAGTGGATATATCTCATCTGTACTTTTAAAAAGTGCACCTTTTGGAATAGTAAAACTATTTTTTGTATTTGGTGGTATTACTGTATTGAGTAAATTTGGTTTTAATGGTGATTTAGCAACTCCAATGTATATATTAGCTTGGATAAGTGGGATAACTATTTTTGTTGCTGCTTTACTAGCTCTTTTACAAAGTAGCATGAAGCTTTTACTTATATACCATACAGTCAGTCAAATGGGATATATTATATTAGGTATTAGTTTAGGTTCTTCTTTAGGACTAGCTGGTGGGCTTGCTCATCTTGTTAATCATATGATATTTAAAGATTTACTCTTTTTGGTTGCAGGAGCAATAATGCTTAAAACAGGAGTAGATACTTTAGATAAATTAGGTGGTCTTGGTAAAAAAATGCCTATAACTTTTGCGGTTTTTGCAATAGCTGCTTTATCAATTGCTGGTATTCCTCCTTTTAATGGATTCACTTCAAAATGGATTATTTATCAAGCTTCTATGGAGCAAGGGTATGTGTTTTTGGCACTATTATCTCTAGTATCAAGTGTTTTAACCTTGGCTTCTTTTATGAAATTTCTTCATTCCGCTTTTTTAGGTCAATTACCTAAAGACTTAGAAAATGTATCTGAAGCACCTTGGACAATGTTGGTTCCTATGATAATACTAGCATTTATATGTATTCTTCTTGGTGTTTTCCCTGGTTTATTACTCAGTGTTGTGGCTCAGATTGAAAGCTTATTTGGCATGACCCCTATTTCTACGTCTTTATTTGGAATTGATTCTGGTATGGGTTATTGGCATGCAGGAGTCATTACTTTATTGTTGGTAGGATCACTTTTTATAGGAGCTGGTTTTTACTTTATTGGAAATAGAAACATTAGGTATACCAAAATACATACTTGCGGTATTTCTGATCTAACACCTGAAGAGATTCATGTTAATTCACATAATTTATATGAGTCTCCAAAGAAATTAATCAAGCAAGGAATTAAAGGTTTAAAAAAAATCGTTAATTTTAATAGAGGAGTTAACTAATGGATATGTATGAAATAATTTTTAGTTTTTTAGTTTTTCCTGGAGGCTTATTTGTTTTGGCTCTTGGGTTATTTTTATTAGGAATTGACCGTAAAGTATATGCTCGTCTTCAAAGACGAGTTGGACCGCCGTTATATCAGCCATTTGTTGATGTAATAAAATTATTAAAAAAAGAGATGGTTATTGCTGATACTTCGCATGTAGGTGCTTTTTTATTATCAGAACTATTTGGTTTTTCTGGAATGATGGTGGCAATAATTTTGATACCTATAAGTGGAGTTTTTGATGGATATGGTGGTTTTGGAGATTTAGTTGTAATCCTTTATTTACTCTCATTCCCTGCTTTATCGCTTATGCTTGCAGGGTCTTCTTCAAGTTCTCCTTTTGGTGCTGTTGGTTTTTCAAGAGAAATGGTAATGATGATGGCTTATGAAATACCATTTTTAATTGTACTTGTTACTGTTGCTTTTAAAGTAGGTATGTTTATAGGAGATACACCAACATTTTCACTAAGTGAAATAGTAAATTTTCAGATAGAACATGGGTCGTTTTTGTTTGATTATACGATGATACCTGCATTTATTGCATTTATGATTTTTATACCAGGAATCATTGGTGTTGTTCCATTTGACTTAGCTGAGGCAGAAACAGAAATTTTAGAAGGTCCAATCTTAGAATATTCTGGTAGTGGCTTGGCATTATTTAATTTAATGAGTGCCATAAAACTAGTAGTTGTATTGGGGCTTGGTATCGCTTTATTTTTTCCTGCACCAATGGGTGATAATTTTTTACTTAATCTTTTAGGATTTTTTCTAAAATGTTTAATACTCATGATATTTTCAATAACAATTGTTCGCGCAAGTACAGGAAGAATGAGAATAGACCAGGCTTTTAAATATTATTTAACTATCCCAACTGTTTTAGCTTTGATTAGCTTAGGTTTAACACTATTCGAGATTTAAGGAAAACAAATGAAAAATATATTAAATAAAATTGCGGCTAAATCGCCATGGTTATATAGAATTAATTCAGGTTCTTGTAATGGATGTGATGTTGAATTAGCGACTACTGCTTGTATCCCAAGATACGATGTAGAAAGGTTAGGATGTAAGTACTGTGGAAGTCCAAAACACGCAGATATTGTACTAATTACTGGTCCATTGACTGCAAGATCAAAAGATAAGGTATTAAGGCTCTTTGAAGAGATTCCAAACCCAAAAGTAGTTGTTGCAGTTGGTATTTGTCCTATTACAGGAGGAGTTTTCAGAGATAGTTATGCTATTGAAGGACCTCTTGATAAATATATTGATATTGATGTAAATGTGCCAGGGTGTCCTCCTCGACCCCAAGCAATAATAGATGGAATTGCACAAGCAATTAAAATCTGGGAAACCAAATTATAGAAGGATTATGATGTTTTCATTTTTAAAAATATTAGTTAATAACGTTATCAGTGGTCCTTCAACTGACCCATATCCTTTTGGGCCAACCTTTGAGCCAGATGCTTTAAGGGGCAAAATAAAATTTAATGAAGATGCTTGTCTTCTTTGTAATACATGTGTTCATGTATGTGCAGGTGGTGCAATCAAGATAGAGGAATCAAAAGACAAGTCAGGAAAAGAGTTAACCGTATGGCATAACACTTGTTGTTTTTGTGGTTTATGTGAATTCTATTGTCCTACAAAAGCTATAAAACTAACAAATGATTACCATACAGCTCATAAACAAGAAGATAAATATACATATATTGAAAGAGGTTTTGTCAAATATAATATTTGTTCTTGCTGTTCAGAGAAAATGCCTCCTGTCGTTCCGGAACTGTTAGCAGTTGCTTTTAAAGATGTAAATTCTAACATTGAAGAACTCGTGAGACTTTGTCCTTCTTGTAGACAAAAAGAAAATTTAAGATTATTAAAAGGAGATATGTAATGACAATTGAAGATAAATTTGTAAAACTATTAGAAGAAATGATTCATGATTCTTTTTCTGTAGTTTCGAAAAAAGATTCTAAAGGAATACTTTCAAGTTGGGGTATATTAAAAGACCCTTGCGATATTGAAAAAGTTGCATTAACAATAAAAGAAATTGATGGACGATTGATGACAATTACTGCGTATACAGTAAAAGATAACCTAAAGGATATTGTATATCATTTTGATCTAGATGGACATACTTTTAATATAACTACACAAATAAAAGATGGTGAAATAACTTCAATTACTCCCATTTTAAAAGCTGCTGATTGGACAGAACGAGAACTTAAAGAACTCTATGACATTAAGATAACAGGCCATCCCAATCCTTCAAGATTATTTCTTGATGAGACAATAGAAGAAGGTGTTATGAATCAATTAATGCCTTTATCTGAAGCTATGAGTGGTGCTAGTAGTCAAACCTTATGGGAAAAAGTGATGTCATCAAATCAGAAGGAGGAAAATTAAATGGAGAAAACAACAGTAATACCGGTAGGGCCTCTTCATGTTGCCCTTGAAGAACCAATGTATTTTAAGACGACGGTTGAAGGTGAGACTATTGTGGGAGTAGATATTACAGCAGGCTTCGTACACAGAGGAATGGAAGCTATATCCTTAAAACGCAATTTTTATCAAAATATTACCTTGACAGAAAGGCTTTGTTCATTGTGTTCGAATAACCATCCTTTTACTTATTGTATGGCCTTAGAACAAATTGCAGGTATTGAGATTCCACAAAGAGCTGAATATTTAAGAGTTATTGCCGATGAAATAAAAAGAGTAGCGTCAAACTTATTTAACACAAGCATGATTGCGCACTTAGTTGGTTTTGATTCTTTATTTATGCATATCATGGAAATTCGTGAAACTGCACAAGATGTAAAAGAATCCATATATGGAAACAGAATGGATTTGTCCGCCAATACAATAGGAGGTGTTAGATACGATTTAAATGATCAACAAGTGAAATATATGGCTACAAAAATGCAAGAGTTGAAAAAACCTATAGAAGCAATTTTGGATATTTTTATTAACAATAAAAGAATGACAGGTCGTACTGAGGGAGTGGGTGTTTTACCTAAAGACGAAGCAATTCGATTTGGTGTCGTAGGTCCAGTAGCAAGAGCTGCTGGAATAAATAATGATGTACGGGTAAAAACTCCGTATGCAGCCTATGACAAAATAGAAATAAATGTACATTTAGAGAGTGCAGGAGATGTAAGGTCAAGATCTATTTGTCGTTTAAAAGATGTTCTAGAAGCAATTAATATTATTTTATTTTCTTTAAAGAATCTACCAAAAGGACCAACTTGTATAGATTATCTTCCTAAAATACCTGCAGGTGAAGCCATATCAAAATCAGAAGCCCCAAGAGGAGAATTAATCTATTACCTAAAAACTAATGGAACAGATATCCCTGAAAGGCTTAAATGGAGAGTTCCCACATACATGAGTTGGGAACCAATGAGTGTCATGATGCCTGGAAATTCGATTTCAGATATTGCGTTAATTGTAAGCAGTATTGATCCATGCATCTCATGTACAGAAAGATAAGGAGTAAAAATGAATAATTCAAAAGAAAACTTGTTTCTACATGCAAACGCAGAATTGTGTATGGCTTGCAGTAATTGTGTATTAGCATGTTCTGTTGCCCATTCTGGCCATAATTTGCTTGATGCAATTAAACTAGAGTTAAAAATAGAACCAAGAAATGAACTTGTACAAGTTGCAGAAGTTGTCATGCCAATGCAATGTAGACATTGTGAAGATGCACCTTGTGCAATAGCTTGTCCAACAGGAGCAATTTCACATCATGAAGCTGGTTTTGTAAATATAGAAGAGTCAAATTGTATAGCCTGTAAAGTTTGTAATATGGTGTGTCCATTTGGTGCAATAAAAATGGCAAATGAATCGCAAGAAGAAGGCACCAGTAGAACAAAAAGAACAATAGCTTCAAAATGTGATCTTTGTCATGATCAAATAAGCGCAGATGGAGAGTTTAATTGTGCTTGTATAGAAGCTTGTCCAACACAAGCTATTCAACTTATTGATTACGAAACGTATAGGAAACAATTAGTGCTTAGACGAACTCAAGAGCTTGTAAATGCTCAAACGTCAATGAAAACATGCATATAATAAATGGAGATAAATAATGTTAGATACTAAAAAAACAATCAATGTAGGTGAACAACAATTAATTAAAGTTGCTAAAAAAGATGCAGTAACTATTGTATGGGATAGATATGAAGCAATGCAACCTCAATGTGGTTTTGGTCAAACAGGACTTTGCTGTAGATTTTGTTGGAAAGGTCCATGTAGAGTTGATCCATTAGGGAGTGGTCCAAAAGTTGGTATTTGTGGTGCTACGGCTGATGTAATTGTTGCAAGACAATTAATAAGAATGCAAGCAGCAGGTGCAGCATCACATTCAGAACACGGAAGACATATTGCCTTAACTTTATTAGAAGTAGGAGAAGGTAAAACTTCTACATATAGTGTTAAAGATGAGAAAAAACTATTTGATGTTGCTGCCTTGTTAAAAATTGCAACTGATGGGAAAAAAATCCAACAAATAGCAAAAGAAGTTGCAGATAAGACTTTAGATGATTATTCTAGACAAGATGCAAAACATCCATGTAATTGGTTAAAAGAGACATTACCACCAAAAACAGTTGCTAATTTAATTAAAAATGATCTTATGCCACATAATATTGATGCTGTTGTTGCTGGTGTATTAGCTAGAACGCATGTAGGATGTGATGCTGATGCCGAAAATATTCTTTGTGCAGGATTAAAATCTGCTATGGCAGATTTAACGGGTATGTCATTGTCAACAAATATTTCTGATGTACTATTTGGAACACCAACTCCTGTAGTTACACAGGCAAGTTTAGGAGTAATAAAAGAAGATGCAATAAATATTGCAGTACATGGTCATAATCCACTATTAAGTGAAATTATATGTGATGTGGCAGCAGAAATGGATAAAGAAGCAATAGCTGCTGGTGCTCCAAAAGGAATAAATATTATTGGAATTTGTTGTACTGGTAATGAGGTAATGATGAGACATGGTGTTCCTCTTGCAACAAATTATTTATCTCAAGAGCTAGCAATTGTAACTGGAGCACTAGATGCAATGGTAGTTGACGTTCAGTGTATTATGCCTTCAATTGTAACAGTTGGAGAAAGTTATCACACAGAAATCATTACAACAATGCCTGAAAATAAAATTACAGGAGCTACGCATATTGGATTTGAAGAGCATAAGGAAAAAGAAAGTGCGAAAAGAATTGTTCAGTTAGCAATTGACGCTTATGCAAAAAGAGACAATAATAGAATAAATATTCCTAAACAAGTTTCAACTGCAATCGCTGGATTTAGTGCAGAATCTGTTATCGCTGCATTAGGTAAAGTTAATCCAGAGGATCCATTAAAACCACTTATAGATAATATTGTCAATGGAAACATTCAAGGTATTGTACTATTTGCAGGGTGTAATAATACACAAGTTACGCAAGATAGTGGATATGTTAAGTTAGCAAAAGAATTAGCTAGTAAAAATGTTTTACTTCTTGCAACTGGATGTGGAGCAGGAGCTCTTGCAAAGAGTGGATTAATGACTCAAGAAGCAACAGAAGCACACGCTGGAGATTCATTGAAATCTGTTTTAAGAACAATTGGTGAAGCAGCAGGATTGAAAGGTCCATTACCATTAGTTCTGCATATGGGTTCTTGTGTTGATAACAGTAGAGCTATTGCAGTTGCATCAGCTATTGCTAAAAAATTGGATGTCAGTTTATCACAATTACCAATCGTTGCATCTGCGCCAGAAGCAATGTCAGAAAAGGCAGTATCTATTGCTAGCTGGTCAGTAGCACTTGGCTTCCCTACCCATATAGGAACAGTACCACAAATCAATGGTTCTAAATTCGTTGTAGAGTTCTTAACTCAAAAAGTAAAAGATATTACTGGTGGGTATTTTATTGCTGAAACTAATCAAGAAACTGCTGCAGACAGAATGTTTGAAGCAATTCAAGAAAGAAGAAGAGGCTTAGGTATTTAATTATTGTTCAGGACTAGATTTAAAAATCTAGTCCTAATATTAAAGGTTCTATTATGGAAAATTTAAGTTTAGTGCTTATATTTTGGTACGGTATTTTACACGCTTTTGGTCCAGATCATTTAACAGCGATAGCTGATTTTTCTATTGGTAAAAGCAAAAAGAAAACTATGACAATTACAACTTTGTTCGCTGTTGGTCATGGCTTAACTCTATTTATATTTGCAAAAATCTTAGATACTTATCATATAAATGAGTCCATTTTGGGTTATGGAGATTTAATCTCTGCATCCGTTATTTTACTAATGGGTTTTTACTTATTGTTTATGGTTTACAGTGATCGAATACAAATTAAAAAACATATTCATGAAGGTAAAGAACATGTTCATATCTGGTTTGGGAAAAATCATGATCACAATAATAGAGATACAAGTTCTGCCTTCACAATCGGTGCCCTTATGGGAATTGGTGGAGTTAGAGGAATGTTAGTAACATTGGGAGCTGTAGAATCACATAGTGTTGACTTAACAATGGTTCTTGCTTTTACTTTAGGCGTTATGGTTATTTTTATTGGATTTGGTAGTGTAATACTTTATATTAATAAAAATCTATTAAATTCAAAACAAAATTTAAAAAGAGTATTTGCAACAGCTGGTGTAGTTTCGGTAGTTGTAGGCTCAAATATGATACTGGGATAGAAATAAAATACTAAGAGGCATAAGTGCCGTTAAGATAAATGATGGGGATTCCCTTCATTTTATGAAATAAAATTAAGGAAAATATTATGAAAATTGCCATTACAGGAAAAGGTGGAGTAGGTAAAACTACTATTGCCGGTATTTTATCAAGACTTTTTGCTGCTGAGGGAGCTAAAGTCTTAGCTATTGATGCTGATCCAGACGCAAACTTAGCTGCTGCATTAGGAATCAAAGAAGAAGAGTATAAAAAAATAGTTCCTTTTTCAAAGATGAAAGAGTTAGCTGAAGAAAGAACAGGAGCAAAAGAAGGTTATGGTTCGTATTTTGCCTTAAATCCAAAAGTTGATGACTTGCCTGATAAATACTGTTTATCTCATAATGGTGTAGATTTGCTAGTTATGGGAACGGTTGATCAAGGTGGAAGTGGTTGTGTTTGTCCAGAACATACTTTGTTAAAAAGATTAATGAAACATCTTTTGTTTGATAGAGAAGATATCGTAATTATGGATATGGAAGCTGGAATAGAACATTTAGGAAGAGGCACAGCAGAATCAGTTGATGCACTAATAGTTGTTGTAGAACCAGGAAAAAGAAGTATTCAAACAGCAGGGCAAATTAATAAATTGGCCAAAGACATTGGAATTAAAAATATCTTTGTAGTTGCGAGCAAAGTAAGAAATGAAGAAGATTTTACATTTATTTCAAAAGAACTAAAAGAATTTAAAATTCTAGGAAAAGTAAGTTTAAATGAAGACGTCAGAAAAGCAGATATGCAAGGCTCATCTCCTTTTGATATAGAGAGTGATGTAGTTATAAATGAAGTAAAAATCATTAAAGAACAATTAGTTAAATTATTAGCTAAATAATGAATGAGGTAGATAGATGTGTCTTATAAATATAGGAAGAGTTTTAGAAGTAAAAGAAGAAAAAGCTTTATGTGATTTTGATGGAGTATTGAAAGAAATTTCTATAGTATTATTGCCAATGATTAAAATTGGCGATGATATTTCAGTTAACTCAGGTTTTGCTTCTGAAATAATCAAAGATAAAAAAGGCCTCTATCAAACTATGATTTCAACAGATAGTTTAGCTACCCAAGTTCTTAATGCTATACAAAGAGAATGCAATAATATTGATAAAAAAGAAATTAAAATTGCAATTTTCTCAGATACACAAAATTATTTAATTAAAGAAGCTGGAGTACAAGAACTTTTACCTCAAAAAATTAATTTAATTTCTGCTCCAAATGCAAAGTTAGTCTCTTCTATGAATGATTATGTAAAAAAACATAAGATTGATGGAGCTATCTCATCTATATACTTGTTTAAAGAAATAATAAAAAAAGATAATTTCATATTTACAGATGATCAAGCAATTGATATTTTAAAGGCAATTTTAGAAATTCTAATAAATTTCAATCAAAAGGAAGAATATGAAAAGTGATATTTTAGAAGAAATTAATAATAAAATTAGTACTTTTTGTATAAACAAGATTGATGTCAAAGAGCAAAGTCAAGAACTTTTTTTTAAACTAAGATGTTCAGAAGATATTATTAATATAGCAAAAATAATTAAAGAGTTCAATGGAAGATGCATAACAATTGACATATATAAGAATCATGATGATAACGTTTTACTTTATCATTTTGATATAAAAAATATTTTAATAACTATAGAAACTACTTTAAAAAACAAAACAATTATTTCACTATCAAATGTACTAAAAAGTACTGTATGGATTGAACGAGAGCTAAGTCAACAGTATTCAATAAATTTTTCAGGTCATAGCAATATGAAGAAAGTATTTTTAGATAAAAGCATGTCAAAAACAGTTTTAAATGAATATTTGACTTTATCTGAAATAATGACAAACAAAGATTTAAAAGGTTAAGTCATGAGTAAAAAAGATTTCAGCCGTTTGTATGATGAACCAGCATATATTAAACTCACAAATACCAAAGATATAGTTTCAGAAGTAGATATTTTATGTCCAAAGACAAATAATTATCTTATCTCATTTGATAGCCTAATTACGAACAGTGAATCTATATATTTAATGACTTTAGAAAAAGCTGCGGGTTTTGAAGTAAGTAAAAGAGTGCAAATATTAAGAGTGATTGCAGATGAAGTTATAAGAGTTTCATCTCACTTATTTAATCTTAGTATATTAGCACATATGATAAATGAGCATGCTCTAATGTCAAAAACTATTGCAGTTAGATCTTTAATTAATGATATAAAAGAAATCTTTTGGGAAAATAAAATAGATTCTAATATAAGTATTTTATGTGGAACAAAATATGACATAGATTCAATAAAAAATATGAAAATTTTAAAAAAAATAAAAGAGCTTGAATCTAAAATTGATAGTTTAATTTATACTTATGAAAATAGTGACAAGGTACTACAATCAACTACTAATGTAGGGATTTTATCAAAAGAAGAAGCTCTAGAATATGGAATGACTGGCCCTATTGCAAGGGGAAGTGGTATAAATAATGACATTAGAATAAATGCACCCTACTCTATATATAAAGAATTGAACTTAAATTTAATAATAAAACAAAATGGAGATGTTCACTCTCGTTCAATAGTAAGATGTTTAGAAATAAAAGAATCTATTTCGATAATAAAACAAGCACTGAATATGTTACCTGATAATAAGCTTATTGTATACAAAAAGCTTGATCTTTCAGAAGTTGAGTCTTCTTTGAGAATAGAAGCTCCTAGAGGTGAACTTTTTTGTTATTTAAAGACCGATGACAAAGCTAATATAATCAGGAAAAACCTACGTGTTCCAAGTTTGATGAATTGGGAAGTTCTAAAAATTGTTTTAAAAGATAATAAAACTTCAAATGTTCCTCTAATATTAAATAGTTTCGATCCATGCTTATGCATGTAAAAAAAAGGTTATGAAATGCATGAATACTCAATTGTCTCATCTTTATTAAATTTATGTGAGAAAGAAGCTAAAAAAAACAATGCGACATCTGTTAAAAAAGTCACTTTACAAATTGGAAAATTAAGTGCCATTGACCCTCACTTTATGGAAAGTTCTTTCGATTTTTTTAAAGAAGATACTATTTGTAAAAATGCAACCTTAGTTATGAAAATTATTGACATTGAAATATATTGTAATGCATGTAAAAGCAAAAATATTATCTTAGGTAAAAATTTTTACTGTCCTGATTGCAAAAGTGGAGAAACTAAGATATTAAAAGGGCAAGAAATGGTTATTGAGAGTATTGAAATTGTAGAAGAAATATAAGAACGGACTTTAACTAACTATCCGAAGTGCTGTATATGCTTCTTGGAGAAGCTGGAATTTTTGTGTGTAATGTTTTATCATATTTGGGCTTTCATGAACTATTTTATCTGGATGGTAAACTTTAGCTAGTTTTTTATAGCTTTTTTTTAATGCATCCTGACTTGCCCCGACTGGACACTCCAAAACTGTATAAAGCTGAGTGTTTATACTTTCTTCTTGTTCTTTACATAAATCACCAAAACTAAAGTTTGCAAAATCACTATATAGTTTGCTCATAAAACGATTATCATAAGTATACTGAATCTGATAATGAAGAATATGTCTTTTGTTAAGTGCTCTCTCAAGTCTTGCTTTTGCTTTATGGTCACTTACATCAACGACCAGAGAAATGTCAGTTCCTCTTTCTACATAAACTTCTAGTTGAGAGCGAAGATAATTTAGAACCCATAAGTTTGGAGAATCAAGTGAAATTAAAACAGTATTTTTATCATAAGCATAAAGATTGACTTTAATAGCCTGTGATTCATCAAGCCTTTCTAACTCTATTTTTATAGGCTGAGTTTTATACTTCAACATCGAACGAAGAAAAAACTTATGGTCGATGTCATGAGCTTTTCCATAATGCTCTGCAAGTAAACGTAAAAACTCTTCTCTAACATCAGTAAGTGTTTCATTTCTAAAAACTAAGACTGCTTTTGGTAAAAAAAGCATTCCTCTTACATGATAGTTTAAAAACTCTTTCATCCATGGAGCATTCAAGGTCTCAAACCCAGTAGTTATGAGAATAAGATTATTGCGAAGTACAATTTCCATTAGACCTACCTTGTTTGAGATATTTTCTTATATTAAAGCAAAAAAAGTTCCAAAATAGATTTTACTTGCATATATTTTTATATGCCCAAGCTTGTCTATCTCTTATTAAGCCCCAGTATTCACGTTGCTTAGCATTATCGTCCAAATCAAAACCTGCATATATGATTTCTTCTTTATCTCTAGAAGCCTCAGCAATCTTTGCTCCTGTGTAATCAGTGATAAATGATGAACCATAAAAAGTGAGAGAACAACTTTTTCCATTTTCAACTCCAATGCGGTTTGCAACAACAACTGGAACTGTATTTGTAGCAGCGTGACCCATTTGAACACGTTGCCAATGCTCTTTTGAGTCAACTTTAATCTCTGGTTCACTTCCTATAGCAGTAGGATAGAAAATAATCTCAGCACCTAAAAGTGTTAATGCTCTCGCTGTTTCACAAAACCACTGATCCCAACAGATGCCAACACCAATCTTGCCATAGGTAGTATCGTAAACTTTAAAACCTGTATCTCCTGGTTTAAAGTAAAACTTTTCTTCATAACCTGGTCCATCTGGTATGTGAGTTTTACGGTAATTGTCCATTACCTCTCCAGATGCATCTACAACAACTAAAGAGTTAAAATACTCTTTATCACTCTTTTCAAAATAACTTACTAATATAACCACTTTTAATTCTTTTGCAATATTTGAAAAATGTTTTATTAGTGAGTTGTTTTTAAGTTCTGAAGCTAGTGAAAAGTATTTTTCATCCATATCTTTACAAAAGTAAAGGGATGAAAAAAGTTCTGGTAAAAGTACTATTTGTGCACCATTTGCATGAGATTCACGTACATATGATTCTGCCTTTGAGACATTAGCATCTACATCTTCACTCATTCGCATTTGGATAGCTGATACTTTTACCATTTTGTATAGACTAACTTCTAGATGTAACTTCTAAAAGGTGGTAACCAAACTGAGTTTGAACAGGTCCTTGAACAACCCCAATATCAGCACTAAAAACTACTTTATCAAATTCTGGAACCATTTGTCCGGGACCAAATGAACCTAAATCTCCACCTTGTGCACTTGATGGGCATTTAGAGTTAGCCTGTGCTACACTTTCAAATGAAGCTCCATTTTCTATCTCTGTTTTTAAAGTATTACACTCTTCTTCTGTATCCACTAAAATATGTCTTGCTGTTGCTTGAGCCATATATATATCCTTTTTATTTTGGTAGTGTTATTTTACTATAAATTTTTTAACATAAAATATAAGCTAAAAGCATTAAAATAAATACTTATATTTATTATAACTTAATCACATATAGACTATAATTCTGCAAAATTTCAGTTAAAGGACAAAAATGGGAGAATCTACATCTTTTAATACAAGATCACTTGAACACTTTCCAGTACAGCTATTTGCGGTTATTATGGGTTTATCAGGTTTTGCAATAGTATTTGCCAAAGCTTATCATCTCTTAGGTATGCCATATTGGATTTATGAAACTATACTTTTTATAGACACAATTCTTTTTTTCATTATATTTACAGCTTACATGTTTAAACTGCTTTTATATACAGGAGCTGTAAAAAAAGAGTTAAATCATCCTATAAAAAGCTCATTTATGGCGGCGATTTCTATTAGTTTTTTACTACTATCTATTGCTTATTATGATTTTGCTCCAACTCTTTCTATACTTCTTTGGTACATTGGGGCACCTTTGCAGCTAGCATTTACTCTTATAGTTATAAGATACTGGATTCATAACGAGCTAAAAGTAATTCACAGTAATCCAGCATGGTTTATTCCAATAGTTGGTAATGTGCTTGTTCCTATTGTTGGTGTTGAAGCAGCTCCAACATTTATCTCACTCTTTTTCTTCTCTTTAGGTATGTTTTTTTGGATAGTATTATTTACAATAACTATGAATAGAGTCATATTTCACAATCCTTTAGCAAAAAAACTTGTGCCAACATTTTTTATACTTATAGCTCCACCTGCTGTTGGTTTCGTAAGTTACTTTAGGATTACAAGTGGAAGCATAGATATGATAAGTATGTTTTTATATTCTATAGCTCTATTCACACTATTATTACTCCTATTTATGATTAAGATGAATGATATAAAAACTTTTTTTATATCATGGTGGGCATACACCTTTCCACTTGCTGCTATAACCATAGCTACTCTTATGATGCATATGGTTTTTCACAATACTTTTACATATATCACTTCTATAACTCTTATCGCTCTTACAACCTTAGTTATTGGGTTTGTGTCGTTTAAGACACTTCAAGCATGTAAAAATAAACAAATTTGTATTTCAGAGGAAGAATAATGAGTAAATTATCAGTTTTAGTAGGTTTAGTCTTAGGTTTGGTTTTTAGTGTATTTGTAGTTGGATTTGCTTTTAAAGTAGCAGCTCCAACAATGTTTTTTAAAGAAGTAAAATCTCCATATGATTTTAACAAAACAGTACAGATGCTTCAAACTAGAATTAACAAGAAAGAAGGTTGGCATGTAACTACAGTTATAGACCAGCAAAAAGAGATTTTAGAGTTTGGTGGAAAAGATATTGGTAAAGTAAAAATCATCAAATTTTGCAATGCACATCTTTCAGGTGAAATGTTACTAGATGATGACACTAAGTTTATGGCAACAAAGATGCCTCTTAGCATCTCAGTTTATGAAAAAAGCGATGGAAGAGTTACTATAGGTCTTATGAACGGTTATATAATGGCTAGGCTATTTTCTCATACAAAAGAAGGGCCTATCATGGAAAAAGTTGTTAAAGATATGGAAAGCATCTTAAGCTTTTTAAGTTTTAGGTTTACAATATTTTAGACAAGTAGTCCACTTGTAGGGAATCACTTCCCTACAAACTATAAAATTTACTATCTCTTTAAACCTCTAAAATTTTTGTACTTATTGACTTCTTATTTCTAATCTGTTATCATACCGTTATATATTTAAAAGTATAAGGATTCAAGTGGAAATTGAAGGTAGAATCTGGTTCAAGAAAGCTGGTAAAAACCTGCTGGGCAATGGTAGAGTTGAACTTTTAGAAAAGATTGACGAGTATGGTTCTATTTCTAAAGCATCTAAGGCTATGAAGATGAGTTACAAGGCTGCTTGGGATATGGTAGATGCTATGAATAACTTATCAGACAAGCCTCTTGTTCAAAAAGTAACAGGTGGTAAAAATGGTGGGGGAACACAACTTACAGATGCTGGCTTGGCTCTTATAAACACATTTAAAAAGTTTAAAGAGTTTTATAGTGCTCTCTTACTAGAAGTAGATGAGAAGGAACTAGATTCTGACAACCACCTCTCTCTTATTAGAAAACTTCATATGAAAAGTAGCTCTCGCAACATGATGTCTTGTCATATAAAAGATTTTAAGCAAGCTGAGTATAACACTAAAGTAGACCTTAGTATTTCTGAGGATTTAGTACTACATGCAATAATTCCCACCCCTACTTTTATGGATATGGAGTTAAAAAAAGACAAAAAAGTTTTTGCTATTATCCAAGAAAGTTCTATCATGCTTGCAACAAGTAGACTTGAGGGGATTAGTGCTAGAAATATATTTAAATGTACTATCTCGGCTCTTAAAAC
Organism: Sulfurimonas sp.; assembly: GCA_047633475.1. Lineage (GTDB taxonomy): Bacteria > Campylobacterota > Campylobacteria > Campylobacterales > Sulfurimonadaceae > Sulfurimonas. The sequence continues at coordinate 3,422 of JBLIEY010000033.1, read as the reverse complement.
AGATGCAGTAAGTACAGAAGTAAAACTTTCCATTGGAAAAAATACACTTACCTCAGCCATAAGTAATGATTCTTTAGAGTCTTTAGGGCTAAAAATAGGTCAAGAGGTTTACGCCATTATAAAAGCGACAGACATAATTGTTAGCGTTTAAGGAACAAATTATGCATGAATTAATAAATAAACTTATCTAAGGGATAAACATGAAAAAAATAATTACACTACTTGTTTTATCTGCATCTATACTAAGTGCAGGGACTATTAGCATAGCAGTTGCAGCAAACGTTAGTTATGCAATTGATGATTTGAGAAAAGAGTTTAAAAAGAGTAATCCTAACACAGAAGTAAGAGTTACTTTAGGAAGCAGTGGAAAGCTTACTGCACAGATAAAAAATGGTGCTCCGTATCAGTTATTTATGGCTGCAAACATGAAATACCCACAAGCTTTATATACAGATAAAATAGCGGTTACTAAACCAAAAGTTTATGCTTTGGGTTCATTGGCATTTTTTAGCATCCACAACATAGACTATACTCAAGGCATAAATGTACTTACAAGTAAGAGCATAAACAAGATAGCAATTGCAAATCCAAAAACAGCTCCATATGGTAAAGCAACTGTAGAAGCTATGAAAAATGCTAGCATCTATAAAGAGATAAAAAGCAAACTTGTTTATGCTGAAAGCATCTCTCAAACTGTTTCTTATGCTGTAACTGCAGCAGATATTGGAGTCATTGCTAAGTCTTCACTTTACTCTTCTAAAATGTTGGAGTATAAAAAAAACATAAACTGGATAGCTGTAGATGCTAAGCTATATACACCTATAAAACAGGGAATTGTTATGCTAGAAGACAACAAAGAAGTAATAGCTTTTTATGACTTTATACTATCTGCAGATGCAAGAAAGATATTTAAAAATTATGGATATATATTACCGTGAATAATTTTATATCAAAAATCACCAAAATCCAAAGCGTTGAAAATCTCAACATAGTTAATTTGGATTTTGATGGTCAATCTCTTACTATGATGAATCTCGATTTAAATGAAAAAGTAGCAGTTGGGGATAAAGTCATAGTGACCACTAAACCAACTCACATAGCAGTAGCAAAAGAGTTTAGTGGTGAAGTAAGTTACTCTAACCAACTAAAAGCGAAAATTATAGACATAACAAATGGAGAACTTCTTAGTAGCATAAAACTAAGTAGTGGAGATGCTATGTGTGAAAGTATAATCACTAAAAATTCATCTTTAAGAATGAACTTGCAAGTTGGAGACAATGTTATTCTTTTCATAAAAGCCAGTGAACTTTCCATAAAAGAAATACTAAAATGTTAGAACTATTTCAAAACATAGAGTTCGCTCCATTTTTACTATCTTTTAAACTCGCAGGAATAACTACTTTTATACTTTTTGTTTTATGTCTTCCTCTTGCTTGGTGGCTTTCTCAAACTAGATCTAAAGTTAAACCAATCTTTGAAGCTATAACTGCCCTTCCTATAGTCTTACCTCCATCTGTTTTAGGTTTTTACATCCTTATCGCTCTTTCTCAAAACTCTCCAATAGGTGCTTTTTTTGATGAATACTTTAACATCAAGCTAGTTTTCAACTTTACAGGTCTAGTCATTGCTAGCTCTTTTTACTCACTTCCTTTTATGGTTCAACCTCTTCAAGGTGGTTTTGAGTCTATAAACAAAAATATGCTTGAGGCTTCTTACATAAGCGGAAAGGGCAAAATTAGAACTATTCTTAAGGTTGCGCTACCAAATATGAAACCAGCTCTTATAACTGCTATTATTGTGACATTTGCTCATACTGTTGGAGAGTTTGGAGTTGTCCTTATGGTAGGAGGAAGCATCCCAGGTGAAACAAAAGTAGCATCTGTAGCAATCTATGAAATGGTAGAGATTATGGACTATTCAGGTGCACATATTTACAGTGGACTGATGGTTATCATGAGCTTTTTAGTGCTTCTGAGTGTTTATATTTTTAATCATAAACAGTCGAAGAGTTTTATGTAAATAGTAGATATAATCTATACAAATTAAAATAATAATTACTGGAAACTATATGAATGAATTGATAATATATAAAGATGGAAATGTAAATTTAGAAATTTCTTTAAAAGATGATACGATATGGCTTAACGCCAATGAGATAGCAACTATTTTTGATGTTAATCGTCCTGCAATAGTTAAACATGTTGGTAATATTTATAAATCAGAGGAATTATCTAAAAATTCAACCTGTTCCATTTTGGAACAAGTTGCAAAAGATGGAAAAAATAGAAAAATAAATTTCTATAATCTTGATATGATTATTTCTATCGGCTATCGTGTAAATTCAAAAAAAGCTACTAAATTTAGACAATGGGCTACAAAAATTTTAAAACAATTTTTGATTGATGGATACGCTATAGACAAGAGTAAACTTCAAAAAGAAAAGTTGCAAGAACTAGAAAACACACTAAAGTTTATAAGAAATAGTATAAACGATAAACAAATAGGTATAGATGAAGCAAAAGGGCTTGTAGATATAGTCTCAAACTATGCGAAAAGTTGGGCACTATTACAAGGGTATGATGAGCAAAGTTTAGAAGAGATTTCACTATCTAAAGAAGAGAACTTTATACTTGGTTACGATGAAGCTAAAGATGCCATAGCTGAGTTTAAAAAAGTACTTATGGCAAAAGGAGAAGCAACAAATCTTTTTGGACAAGAAAAAGCAAATGAATTTAAAGGAAATCTGCTAAATATTTATCAAAGTTTTGGAGGTGTTGACTTACTAGCTTCTATCGAGCATAAGGCTTCAAACCTACTCTACTATGTGATAAAAGGACACGCTTTTAATGATGGAAACAAACGCATAGGAGCATATCTTTTCATACTATTTTTATCTAAAAACAAAGCTCTACATAAAGCAAATGGCGAGTTGAAGATAAACGACAATGCCCTAGCTTCACTAGCCCTCTTAGTAGCCACAAGCAAACCAGAACAAAAAGACATCATTATAAAACTAATCATGAACATCTTATATGATAGAAATGATGAAGAATAGGGAGAAATAAATATGGAACTAGTTTATTTATGGGTAGAAGATTATAAAAACATCAAAAAGCAAGGCTTTAATTTTTCGCCTAGGTTTGAGTGTGATTTTAAAGATGGTCAATTAACTATTAATGAAAAAAAAGACTATATAAATATCTTTCCTGAAAACATCAATATAACCGCTATTGTTGGAGAGAATGGGAGTGGGAAGAGTAGTTTATTAAAATTTCTAAGCAAAATATTTAAAAGTATGCCTTTGATTGAACTTGGTTATAACGCTGATAGATTAAAATCTGATGTTAATTTTTTATTAATTGTTAATTTATATAATAAAGTTTATTACCTTTCTAATATAGATAACCTTAATACCAAAATAG
>JBLIEY010000032.1:0-21249 GCA_047633475.1 Sulfurimonas sp. | reverse complement strand
ATGCTATTGTAGCAACAACATAGATATAAAAACTATAGTGAATAGGATGGATATGCTTGTTCGAATGTTGTGCGAGTAGAGTTACTCCCGCCCATATTAGGGCACAAAGAGCAAAGTAGATATTTGAACCATTTAAAAAGATACTAAAATCATTCAATTCAAGTAGTATAATACCGCCTATTAGACCAATAAAAAGTCCTATGTACTGTGATACTAATAGTTTAGTTTTAAATATGATAGCAACTAATAAAAAGGTTATTAGAGGGGTTAGTGTTGTAATAACTACACCACCATTCCCGGCAAAACCATGCTTTACACCTAAGAATGAAAAAACCATAAAAGCGATATTTAAAACAGAGCTAGAAGCTACAAACTTTATCCCTGAACTACTTAAAGATAGAGGCTTTTTTAAAAGATATAAGATAGGCAAAAAAGATAAACTCATAAGAAAAAAACGCCAAAAAATAATGACTTCAATAGGTAGGTCATAAGTTAATATTTTAAGAGCACTCCATCCAGCACCCCATAAAAACATTGCTAGAATAAGAAGATATGTGAAGTGTGAGTTTTTCAAAATTTAATTTTATGCGCTTATTTTAATATTTGTATCATTGTATCTTAAATTATTTCATTTTTTTTGCTAATATACCCTATGAGTTATATTAAATGGTTCGATGCCCATGCTAAGAAGCATAAAAAAATTGTAGATAAGTTAGTTGAGTTAAATTACTCAAATGAAGATATAGTAGATTATTTTGATTTTGACAATATGGTAAAAGAGGAATCAGACTTTTGTCCACTTTATAAAGACAATAAAAAATGCCATGATATGAAAAGGTTAAATTGTTATATGTGTGCCTGTCCTAATTTTAGGTTTAATGACGAAGGGATTAGTGATAAAAATGATTATAAGGTACTGAGCGAGTGTGATATAGACAATGGTGAAGAGTTTCTTGGTGATGGAGTAATACATCAAGATTGCTCTTCATGTAAAGTTCCACATCATAAATCATATATCCTTAAGAATTTCTCTCTTAACTGGTTTGAGATGATGAAAAGTTGTAAAACTACTTAACTTCAATTTTATAACCTATACCATACTCATTTTGTATAATGTTTTGTGGTAGTTTGCTACGAAAACGTTTGATAAAAGATGTTATAGCATATTCAGAAAATTCTTTTTCTGTATTATCTGCATATATGTGATTGAAAATATTTCTTGCTGTAAAAGCATGGTTTACTTTTGAGCATAGTAACTGTAAAAGCATACGTTCTTTTTCTTTTAATGATATTTGCTTGTTTAAATTCCAAAGAGTAGATGATGTCTTATCCCAAAATGTATCTTTATCTATATAAATTCTTTTTTTTGAGACTCTTAGTTTATCAACAATTCTAAACAATACATCTTTTAGCTTTTGTGAATTGATTGGTTTGATTAGGTAGGTGACAAGTTTAAGTTCTATTGCTTGAAGAAGTTTGTCTTGCTCAGAATGAGCACTCATAATGATTATATCAGTTTCCTCGTCACTCTCTCTAATTCGTTTAACCATTGTTAAGCCATCCATATTTGGCATATTTATATCAGTAAGAATGATATCTGGCTTTTTTTGAAGATATTGCTTATATCCTTCTTCTCCACATTTAGCTATATATACTTTTTTAAAAAAAATTTTTAAATATTCTTGGAGATATTCTCGTAATTCTGATTCGTCTTCAGCAACGAGAATTGAAATATCTTCAATTAATCCATTAGTTTTCACTTTTTATCCTTATTGTAAATGTTGCACCTACCTCGTTATTCTCTGCATTTAGTGTACCATCCATATTATCTTCTATAATCATCTTCGCTATGTGCAGACCTAAGCCTGTACCGATAGACTGGTGTTTTGTCGTAAAAAATGGATTGAAAATTTTTGGTAGTATTTCTCTGTCTATACCACCTGCATTGTCACTTATAGATAACACCATATCATCTTTGTCTCTTTTGAGAATGATATCTATCTTCGTGTCAGGGATAGCTCTTGTCTGCGTTAAATCATGTACATTTGATAGTAATGAGACAATTACTTGAATAAACTCATTTATTAATCCATAGATGCAAAGTTCTTCATCTGCAATTATACCTATCTCTATCTTATTCTTTTCCTGTGAGTAGTCTGCAATTTCAAGTGCTTTGTTTAGTGCTTCATAAACGCTAAAGGTTGATTTGTTCTTATTTGGCTTATAGTAATCCATAAAATCTTCAATAGTATCAGACATATAAACAACTCTTTTTTCCATCGTATCTATTTTTGTAGAAATTTCATCTTTGCTTAAAATATTAGCAAGATTTTTTTCTTTTAATATTGCTAGTATTGTATTGACAACAGCTAAGGGTTGTCGCCATTGGTGAGCTATATTACCAATCATCTCACCCATGTCTACTCTTTTTGACTGCTCAAAAAGCTGTTTGTCTCTTTCTTGTATGGTTTTCTCTTTTTCTTTGAGTTGGTTAATTGTGTCAAGGAGTTCACTGTTATATTTATCTTCTATATATAGACCACAATCAAGATTTTTCATATCTTGTATAAGCTTAGGAATATAGGGTCTTTTGATTATTGAACCATGTTGAGGCGCAATAAGATTAATATCTAGTTTTTCGATTTTACTTAGGGCATAATTAAAAATGTCTTTACTTGGCATATACTCTTTGTGGAACTGTTTTGCTTTTTCAAAGTATGTTTCATCTGCGTAAAATTCCCAAGACTCATCAATACCTCCAAATATATCTCCCGAAAACAGTGTTTTAGTAAGAGGTTCATAACTAACAAATGCCCCTGGAGAGTGGCAATAAGGTGTAGTATGAAATTCAAGTTTAAAACCATTTGAAGTTATAAGTTGATTGTCATTGTGATCAATCTTATAGTAGTCTGAGGTTACGAGATAATGTTTTATTAAAACAGACATCCTTGAATGGGTAACTAAGAGAAGATCTTCTCTGTTTATTAATTTTTCTATTTCTGGAACAGCTGCTACTAAATCAGGGTCTTGGTGATGAAGAACAATATATTTTATTGACTTTATATCTACTATACTTTTAATTTTTCTTACAGTTTCATCAAATTCAAGCATTGAACCTGGATCAATTAAGATAGACTCATCCCCATTTTTTATGAGATATGGGTGACATTGAAATGGATCATTTTCAAGATACATGCCAACCCAGTAGATATTTTTAGCAATCTCTACTGGTTCTTTAAAGTCGTGGATTGGTTTTTTTCTAAGCTCAATCACTTTGTCCATTATTGCTTTTCCTTATATATGATTCTATCTGCATGCACAATTTTTAATGGTATTTTATCTAAAAAAAGTGTGCTATAAAGCTTTAATAGGTAACAAGCAGTAAAATTTAAAGTATTTTTTAGAAAATAAATAAAGTTATAATCATTTAAAAGGATAGTTTTTTATTAAATAAAAAGTAGAAAGGGGTATACTACCTTTTTTATTTTTTAGGCAGGTTTTATGGAACATATCTTTACAGCTCTCATCCCAATTTTTATACTTATAACAATCGGATTTTATTTTAAAAGAATAAAGTTCCCTTCAAATGATTTTTGGACTAATGCTGATAAGTTAACATACTATGTTCTTATGCCTTCTTTGCTTATATATAAACTCTCAACTGCAAACCTAGATAATATTGAAGCTTTTAGTTTTCTTATGACTGGCATGTTAGGTATTGTTGCAATATTAATTATAACTATACTAATAAATTTGAAAACTAAAACTCCAGGGGCTCCGTTTAGCTCTATGGTTCAAGGTACAGTCAGGTTTAACACGTATGTATTTTTAGCACTTATTAGCTCAATGTTTGGTGATAAAGGTATTGCATTGGCAGCACTTTTGATGACCTTTGCTATTCCTTTGATAAATGTGATTTGTATTTCAGTTTTTGCCATTTATGTTAATGAGCAAAAAGCAAACGCTAAAGGCATGATAAAATCGATTGTTAAAAATCCTTCAATCTTAGCTTGTGTAATCGGTGGCAGTATAAACTACTTAGATTTAACTATCCCAGTAGTTACTTTAAATGTTTTAAAAATATTAAGCTCTTCAGCATTACCAATGGGGCTTCTATCTGTAGGTTTTACACTAGATTTAAGATCAATAAAAGAAGCAAAATCAGAGTTGATAATCTCATCTATTTTAAAACTTTTAATTAAACCTCTTTGCTTTTATGTAATTGGTTATATGTTTGGTCTTGAACCTCTATATCTGAGTATAGTAGTTGTTTTTGCAGCAATGCCGACAGCAACTTCTTCTTTTGTTTTTGCAAGACAATTAGGTGGGGATGTGAAACTTATGGCTTCGATTATTACTTTGCAAACTATGGTCTCACTTCTTACAATTTCTATAATTTTAGGGTTTATTGCTCATGTATAAGCCATTGCTATTTTAGTAAGTCTTCATGTATAAATTTATAATCTAGTTTTGCTATCAGCTTATCGGCATGAATTATTTTATGTGTAGTTACATCATCTATAGAATCAAATTTTGGGATAACTAAATCAGAAGATAATGCACAGTGCGTGTAAAACTCTTCTTTTGTGGGATGAGATGGACTAACACAGTTGAAAACTTCACCAAAGATATCTTTGTATAGAATCTCTTTTATGATACCAATACAATCATCTCGATGTATCATATTTACAGGAGCTTGTGGGTTTTTTACGATATTACCATTTTTAAAAAAGTTAGCAGGGTTTCTTTCGTATCCAAACAATCCACCAAATCGTAAAATAGTAGTTTCTATGTCAGTATCTTGAAATAACATTTCTATTGTTTTTAATGGACTTTTGTCATTATTGCAAACAGATGTAGAACTTATAAAAATGATTTTTTTAATGTTTGATTTTAAAATATATTGTATTAAGTTTTTAAATCCATCAATATTTTTCGACGGTATATTTATGATTAAAATATCATGTTGTAAAAATTGGTGTACTTCTTCTGAAAGGCTACCAATATCTACTAAAAAAGAATTTATATGGCTATCTTCTAAAGTATCTTTCTTTTCTTTAGTTGTTGTAGATAAGTTTACATCATATGTTTGTGATAATTCTTTTGTAAGGGCTAAACCTAACCAGCCACTTCCGAGTATGCTTAGTGTTTTGGATTTATTTTTATTCATTAAATAATTATACCTCTTAATCTATTTAGTATTGAATAAACTATTATTTAAGCTTAAGTATAAGAGTATATATATCATAGTAGCATATAAGAACAATAGATTTACGTCAAGGATTAACATGGACTTTTTTAAGTATATACGTGCAGTTGGAACAGGACCAAAAGGGAATAGGGATTTATCTTTAGAAGAGTCAAAAGACATGATGGAGCAAATCTTAAATAAGAGTATTCCTAGTGAACAAGCTGTAGCCTTTCTTTTAGGTTGGAGATTAAAACCTGAGACAATTACAGAGTTCCGAGGAGCGATAGAAGCATGTGATACGTATACGCAAAAGACTACAGTTGCAAACTCTTTAGAGCTTGGTTATCCATTTGATGGAAAAGCAAAAAATCCTTATATATTTCCACTAGTAGCAAAGGTTTTAGAAAAGTCTGGATTAAACTTAGTAATTATCGGAGATGAGCTTACTCCTGCAAAAGGTGGGATAACTATAAAAGATATTTGCAGTAACATAGAACTACACAAAAATATTCACTACTTTGAGCGTGAGAAATTTTTTCCAAAGCTTAGTGACTTGACTGAACTTCGTATGAAGCTAGGTCTTCGTACAGGTTTTAATACTATAGAAAAACTTCCTCGTGTTGCAAACAGTGAGTACGCTATCACAGGTGTATTTCATAAACCATATGTAAAAAAATATATAGAGATTTTCTCAGACCGTTACAAAAGATTTGCACTTATCCAAGGGAATGAAGGAACACCAGAATTGTTTGCTAAAGGAAGACTTTGGATTTCAAACGGTGAAAATGTAAATGAAACCATAATAGACCCAGCACACTTCGGTATAAACTACCCAAAATCACTAGATGCCATAACTTTAGAAGAGTCTCTAAAGCAACTAAATAACCCATCTGATGAGTATATAAAACTTGCAAAATTAAATGCTGCTGTTTATCTTTTTGTGAGTGAAAATGCTGTTAGTATTGATGAAGCTTGGGAAAAGTTAAACTAAAACTTAAGCCATCTTTCTATTACGGATAATTTGTTGCTGTAAAACTTAATGAGTACACCCACAAGTAAAGCCGCGAGGATAGTACCCTCTCTTATGCCTTCTAACTGACCCAAGAGTACAAAAGAACTTAGTATTGCAAAAGCAAGCACTGAACTATCTATTCTGACTTTCATTGTTCCAAACTCTTTTTCATATGTTTGAGCAACAGCAAGAGCAAAACCTTCAATAGGTAGATTTGTTAGATGCGTTTTTAAAAGTAGAAAAACTCCAAAAGCCACAATCGCACAAGCAAATAAACACAAGAACACTTGTTCTATATAAAGAGTAGGATTTAAGTCTGAAACAATTAACATAGTAAAATCAATACAATAACCAAAAACTATAACAGCAGGAAGCTGAACTAACTGTGTTAGTTTGTAGTTTTTACGCAAGACAATTATTTGAAGTAAAATAAAAAAAGATTCTAAAATGATTGTCAGTTCACCTATAGTAAGTGGAGTCCAAAGGCTATATACATAAGGTACACTTGAAAGAGGAGATACACCAAGGTTTGCTTTGACTAATAGTGAGACTCCCAAAGCCGTAATAAACAAAGCTAAGGTAAAAACTACAACTCTTCTAAATACATTAAGATTCATAATTTTCAAGTGTCCTTTTTTTATTTCTCATATCTTGCTATTTCTGTTGCATCTAAAACTGATGGAAGAAAATACTTTTGCTTTATCTCTAAGTACTTCTCATTAGAGAAAAATAGGTTCATGGATTCTTCATTTTTAAAGTAGATTATAAATACTCGATTGATTTTTTCTTCAACTTCACTTTTTAAAACTTCTGAAACTCTAAAGTCATAGCTAAAGCCACCACCGAAAGTCTCAAGCATTGGGAGCATTGCTTCTCGATATTTTGTATACATATCTTCATCTGTAACATAAAGTCCAACAATTCTTTCAAATCTCATAAGTGCCTCTTAATCCGTAAACTTTATAAGAGATCTCCATGTCCCTGCATTGTGTACATTGTCAAATCCTTTTGACATTAAAGAGCGTCTTGCCAATCCACTTCTACTTCCACTTGCACAACAAATAATTATAGGCTTAGTTTTATCTAACTTATTCATTTGAGTATTAAGTGACTCTAATGGGATGTTGATACTTCCGTTTTTGTGTGCTGTTATAAATTCATCTTTAGTTCTAACAACAACAATTTGTCCTCCTTGTTCAAGAAGAGCGGGAACAAGCTGTAATACTTTATGTCGAGTATACTTTCTATAGGCTATAAAAACTGCTACTGCGATAAACACATAAATTATATTTTCATTCATAAATTTTTCCTTTTATAAAGCACATTTTATATGAAATTGTATTAACTATATAAATAACTTGTTATCTCGTTGCACCTCTCCTGAGATGCGATGTATTATTGTACTAATTAGCATTTGTATGCCTTCCATCTCAGATAGATGGAACGAGAAAGGTTTTGTTAGTCTTTATATGGATCAAAAAGTATTTCAACTTCAGCCTTACTAAAAGAATGTTTTAATGCGACTCTTGTTTCCTGAAACTCTAAACCATCATTTCTTCGAAAAACTAAGTTTATACTATCATCTATTCCTAGTAAACCAGTGGGATTAATAATCTTGCCTAAGTTATCGCTTTCTTTAGACCATGAGATATCTATTTCCTTGCCATCCATAACTGAATATGCCTTCACTGAACTAACAAATGCCTTTCTTTTTGATTTGTTGAATAGTGTACATCTTAAAACACAGTCACTATAATCTCTTAAAGCTAACTCTGGATGATGTAATTCACCTGAAATAATCACTTCATCTGATTTTATTTCATCATAAATATTTTTAGAAAGTCTATAACTGAAAATAGCACTAACTGCTGCTATAACAGCCGCACTCGAAGCTATAGCTGTTGGTATATTAATATGCGTTATTTGTTTTATGCATTCATGTGTTAAGTTTTGATCCATTTATATTTTCCCTTTGTATGCTAACTATCTAATCAAGCCCATTCTATACAAAAAACCTTAATTAATAAGCTAACATAAAAAGTGTGAGTTAAAAAACAAACATATGACAAACAATAACAATTTCTACTATAATTAGAAAATATTTACTCAAAGAAGATACAAATGGACAAAACTTCCAACCATATAAGAAATATACTCCATGGCTTCTTTGTTACTATTGGAATCACTATAGCTGAACCCTCAACAATACTTCCTCTTATAGTTAATTATTTTGGTGGTAGTTCGATGCTTGTTGGTTTTTTTGCGGCTTTGCTTCGTGGAGGGGCTGTAGTCGTCCAGCTTTTTGCAGCATTTCAAGCACAGAGCTATAAGCTTATGTTACCTTATATAAGACGTGTGTTTATGGTTAGGTTTATAGCATGGTTTTTTATTGGTATTGCGATTATAGTCTTTGGGGAAAATTCTCCAAATTTAACACTTTTTTCCATTGGTCTTGGTCTTTTTATATTTTCTTTTAGTGCAGGATTTGGAGCTATTTACTTTAAAGATATCACCGCAAAGATGTTTACACATAAGTTTCGTGGTAAAACTATGGCGTATAGACAATTTTTTAGTGGAGCTGGTGGACTTTTGAGTGGTGCTATGGCTGGTTGGATTTTGAATGCTTTTGAAGCACCGTATAGTTATGGATATTTATTTATTATTAGTTCATTTATTATGGGCTTTGGTTACCTCTCTTTTGGAACTGTTGATGAACCAATAAAAGAAGAGATTACTAAGAGAGAAAACTCTTTTAAGAAATTTCTTCAAAACTCTTTGGTCGTATTAAAAGCAGACAAAGACTTACAGATACAGCTAAAAACTTTTCTTTTGGCTTATGGATATCTGATTGCCTTGCCATTTATAATACTAGATGCACAAACAAAAATAGAGCTTGATGGTGTTGCTATTGGTAGTTTAATCACAACTCAAATGATAGGAGGGATGCTGAGCAACTTTTTATGGGGAAAACTTAGCGGAAAAGGTCTAAATAAATTAACAGCCAATATTTCTATTTTTTTGCAAATTATCGCAATTCTTATAGCTTTTAATGCTTCATCATTATATGAATATATGAGTATATTTTTTCTTGTTGGGGCGGGTCTTGATGGAAATCGTATAGCATCTGGGAACCTTATTCTCTCTATAGCTCCACCTGAAAAAAGACCTGTCTACGTAGCTATACATATTAATGTTATTTCGTTTGGGTTGTTTTTTTCTATAGTTGGGGGAATTATTTTACACTTTTTTAGTTACACCGTTCTTTATAGCGCTGCATCTGCAATGTTGTTTCTTTCCTTGTATTATAGTTTTAAATTAAAGGATTAGTAATCATTTTCTAAAGTATTATAAATCAAAATAAAGTTAGAATGCAAGATATATTAAAAATAAAAGAGATAATTTGAATAATATAGATAGTGAACATATTTGGCATCCATATAGTAGTGTTTTAAATCCACGAGATAATATTAAAGTTGATAAAGCTGAGGGTGTTTACTTGCATCTAGAGGATGGCTCTACTTTGATTGACGGTATGTCATCTTGGTGGTCTGTTATTCATGGCTATAACAACAAAACTATAAATGACGCAATGATAAAGCAGATCTCAAAGATGAGCCATGTAATGTTTGGTGGGCTAACGCATCAACCTGCTATTGATTTAACTACTAAACTGCTCAAAATTTTAGATGATGAATTTAAGTATGTATTTTATAGTGATTCTGGTTCTGTTTCTGTTGAAGTTGCTATGAAAATGGCTATTCAGTATTTTGCACAAGAAAAGAATGTAACTAAGAAAAAATTTGTCACTGTAAAAAGAGGTTATCATGGAGATACTTTTGGTGCAATGTCAGTCTGTGACCCAACTACAGGAATGCACTCTATATTTAATGATGTCTTAGCAAAAAATTTCTTTGTAAGCGAACCTAAATGTAAGTTTGGTGAAAAGTTTGATGAAAATGATTTAAACGAGATGAGAGAGCTTTTAGAAAAAGAACATCAAAATATTGCGGCAATTATCATAGAACCAATTGTTCAAGGCGCAGGTGGTATGAGAATATATGCTAAAGAATATTTAGTAGGACTAAAAGAACTTTCAAAAAAATATAATGTACTACTAATCTTTGATGAAATAGCAACAGGATTTGGGAGAACGGGAAAACTATTTGCGTATGAGCATGCACAAGTTATACCAGATATTATATGCATTGGTAAAGCACTAACGGGTGGCTATATGACACTCGCTGCAACAATTACAAACGAGAGGGTAGCCGAGGGAATAGAAAAAGATGGAAACATCTTAATGCATGGACCAACTTTTATGGCAAATCCACTTGCATGTGAAGTTGCATCTACTAGTATTGATTTACTTCTAAGTGAAGACTGGCAAGACAAAATTTTAAAGATTGAAAAATATTTAAATGAAAATTTGAGAGTATGTGAAAATTTAGAAAAAGTTAAAGAAGTCAGAGTTATTGGTGCTATCGGTGTTGTAGAACTATATGAAAATGTTGATCTTGACTTTATGACAAAAGAATTTGTAAAAAGAGGTGTGTGGATTAGACCTTTTATGAAATTGATTTATATTATGCCTCCATATATAGTCAAAGAGCATGAACTACAGCAATTAATAGACGCAATTTATAGCACTATAAAAATAATTAAATAATAGAGAAGCTTCCTTTTAGCAAGGTTTTATTTTTGTTATGATATCTTAGGAGGCATGCATAAGAAATAAACACTAATATGCAAAATTTTTGAACAAGTGGGATAAGCTATCGAAATACATAAAAAAATAGTAGTACAAAACGTTTATAAAGTTTTTGGAGATAATCCTAAAAAAGCCCTAGCTCTTTTGGATAAGGGTTTAAATAAAGATGAAATATTTGAAAAAACCGGAATGACAATCGGTGTACAAGATTCTAACTTTGAAGTTTATGAAGGTGAGATATTTGTAATCATGGGCTTGTCTGGTTCTGGAAAATCTACACTTGTAAGACTTCTAAACAGACTCATAGAACCAACCTCAGGAAAAATCTTACTTGATGATATAAACATCACAAACCTCAGTGACAAAGAATTAATAGATATTAGAAGAAAGAAAATCTCTATGGTTTTTCAATCATTCGCCCTTATGCCCCATATGAATATTATAGATAATGTTTCTTTTGGCTTAGAACTTAGTGGAATGGATAAAAAAAGTAGATACGAAAAAGCAACAATTGCCTTAAATCAGGTTGGACTTGAACAACATCTAGAGTCATATCCTGATGAGCTAAGTGGAGGGATGCAACAGCGTGTTGGACTAGCAAGAGCACTAGCAAATGACCCCGATATACTGCTTATGGATGAGGCGTTCTCCGCACTTGATCCTCTTATTCGAACAGAGATGCAAGATGAGCTGGTAAAACTACAAAATGATATGCAAAAAACTATTGTATTTATCTCCCATGACCTTGACGAAGCGATAAGAATAGGGGATAGAATAGCTATCATGAAACAAGGTGAAGTCGTTCAAATTGGAACACCTGAAGAGATTATAAATGATCCTGCAAATGATTATGTAAAATCATTTTTTAGAGGAGTCGATGTAACTTCAGTTTTAAGTGCTTCACATATTGTAAGTAAAAATCGTTCAACAATTATAAATAAAGAAGGTTTTGGACTAAAGTCTGCATTACAATATATTGGCGATTTTAATGAAGACTATGGATATTTTATTGAAAAAACTGGAAAATATATTGGTATATTGACATTAGAATCCCTTAAAGAGCAAAAAGTACTTGGTGGAACTATTCACGACGCAGTTATAGATGAAGTTCCAATCAATGAAAACCTTCCTATCTCAGAATTTATTTCAGATATTGCAAATCATGTATACCCTACAGCAGTTGTTGATGATAATAATAAATATATTGGTACTATCTCAAAAAGTAGACTATTGAAAGTATTTGATGAAGGAATAGAAAATGGCAACTGATCCATGGGGAAATGCTTCTACAGCACAAGAAAATAAAGCATCTTCAGTAGATTGGGGAGATGCATCAAATGCTACACCTGTAGATGATGGAAGTTCATTCGATATTTTACATCCTTTTGAAGAATCTATCATACCTTTTGGTGATTGGACAAACAGTGGAATTGATTGGTTAGTTTTAAATTTTAGAGATTTTTTCTTATATACAAAAACACCAATTGATATTGTATTAAATTCTATTGAGAGTTTCTTGCTCTATCTGTCTCCTTATGTAGTTATCTTGTTTTTTGTACTACTTGCTTTGCAGTTTTCATCTAAAAAATTAGCATTTGGTACACTTGTGTCGTTTGCTATAATTGGTTTTGTTGGTGCTTGGGAAGGCTCTATGATAACTTTATCTTTAGTAATTACGGCAGTTCTATTTTCCATAATCATAGGTTTACCTCTTGGGATTTGGAGTGCAAAAAGTGATCGTGTAGATAAAATACTCAGACCTATATTAGATGCAATGCAAACAACACCTGCCTTTGTTTACCTTATCCCAATTGTTATGCTTTTTGGAATTGGAAACGTTCCTGGGGTAATTGTAACTATCATCTTTGCTCTTCCACCTCTTATACGATTAACAAACCTTGGGATTAGACAAGTTCCTGAAGATTTGATAGAAGCATCAAAATCTTTTGGAGCAAGTTCAAGACAGATGCTGTGGAAAGTTCAAATTCCTGTAGCGATGCCAACCATTATGGCTGGAGTAAATCAAACTTTAATGTTGGCACTATCAATGGTAGTTATCGCTTCGATGATTGCTGTTGGTGGATTAGGTCAAATGGTTCTTAGGGGAATTGGAAGACTTGATGTTGGACTCGCAGCGGTTGGTGGCTTAGGGATAGTTTTATTAGCTGTTATATTAGATAGATTAACACAAGCAATGGGACAAAGAGATAAAGCTCTAAAAATAAAATGGTATGAAAAGGGACCAGTTGGACTGGTCTGTAAAATATTCAAAAAGGATAATAAAAATGTTAAATAAGAAAATAATAATAGGTGCTTTAATGTCACTTTTAGTAGCGACTTCTCTTTTTGGAGTAAAAGTTACTGCACTTAAAACTGCAATTGCTGAAGAGTCATTTCAAATGAAAATAGTTGTAAGTTTATTGCAAAAGATGGGTTATGAGGTAGAAGTAACCAATGGTGTAGGTTATGATATAGCATATCAACTGATTTCAGATAATGCAAAAAATGATGATGTATATTTTATGGCTGCAAATTGGGATCCATTACATGACAATAAGTTAGAAGCACTAGGAAGCGAAAAATTTGCAAAGTATTCGGCATATATTTCAGGTTGTGCTCAAGGGTATTTGATAGATAAAAAAACAGCAGATAAATATAATATCAAATATATCAACGATTTAAAAGATCCAAAAATTGCAAAGCTTTTTGATACTGATGATGATGGTAAAGCTGATTTAGCTGGATGCAGTGGTGGCTGGGGTTGTGAGAAGGTTATTGAACACCAATTAGATGTATTTAAACTAAGAGATACTATAGAGCATAACCAAGGTGAGTACTCAGCACTTATTGCAGATGTAATTGCTAATTACCAAACTGGTAAACCAATTCTTTACTACACTTGGACTCCTTATTGGATAAGTGGTAAGTTAGTTCCTGGAAGAGATGTTGTATTTTTACAAGTAAAATACTCTGCTAGTCCAAATGGATATTCAACAAAACTTTCAAATGGTGCAGATTATGGCTTTGCTATTAATTCACAAAAAATCGTTTCAAATGCTAGTGTAAAAACAAAACATAAAGACATAGCAAAACTATTTGAAATCATAAAATTAGATGTAAATGATGTAAGTGGTGAAAATATGCTTATGGCAAATGGCCAGAAAAAAGAAAAAGACATAGATAGACATGTTAGTAAATGGTTACAAATTAACAAATCAAAAGTTGATTCTTGGGTAAAAGAAGCAAAAGCAGCTAAGTAACAAAATCCTAATATTCAAGCAAAGCTATTAAGGTTTTGCTTGAATAAATAGGTTTTAAAGAGTAATTAAATAGCTTCATAACCTTTTTTAGTAAGAACTAATGTAACGCCATCTTCTTGAACTTCTATAAAACCACTACTTTTTAACTCATTCATAGCTTCTGTTAAAGCATCATCTTGTTTTGCATCTAGGTTTTTGATGATATTTGTAACTACATCTTCTTTTGTCATTATTTGGCCAAGACTTCTGTTTCTTTTAAACCAGTTCATGAACATTTCTTTAACTTCATTTTTAGGAGCTACATCTGTTTTTTTATCTTTAGAAGATGACTTTTTTCTGCTGTTAGGGTATTTAGGGGATGGTTTTGAGTTAGAATGGATTTTTTTAGGAGATGGCTTCATAATTGACCTTATCATTATTTAATTTTGGAATTGTCTCATAATATTGCTAAATAAATAGAATAAATGTAGATGTAAGAATAAAGTTAGTTACTTCTTGCTAAAGCAGCGAAGTCGATTTTTTGTGTTTTTTCTTCTTGTGCTTTTTTATCATCTTCGTAGTTTCCGGTTGTAAATATATATTCACTACTCTTAAGAGTGCATCCTTTCATTCCTGGAATGCAAGTTTTTTTTACTAGCTTACATTCACCTTGATAATCATGTTGACAAGTCCAACCCATAATACATCTCTCTTGGTAGTTTTTGGCTTAAAATTATAGCGAAGTTTTTTTGTTGCTTGCGGGTTCAAATTGGATATACTCTCGCTATTAAATAGTTTAACTATTATAAGGGATTCAATATGGCTGCTAAGGCAACTATCTACAAAGCTTCTATAAATATTGCTAATATGGATTCTAACTATTATGCTGAGCATAGTTTTACCTTGGCAAAGCATCCATCAGAAAATGATTATCGCTTAATGATTCGTTTGGTGGCTTTTGTATTAAATGCAAATGAGGATTTGGTATTTTGTAAAGGAATATCTCAAGATGATGAACCTGACTTATGGCAAAAAGCACTTGATGGTGATATAAAACTTTGGATAGATCTTGGGCAGCCTGATGAAAAAAGGATAAAAAAAGCATGTGGGCGTTCAGATAAAGTAATAATTTACACTTATCAAGAAGGTGCTGCATCTGCTTGGTTTAAACAATCAGCTAAAGTTCTTAAACGCTTTAAAAACCTATCCGTGGTATATCTAAATGTTGATGGTGACATAGAAAAACTTGCAAAGAGAGCAATGACTCTACAATGCAATATAAGTGATGGAGAACTTACTCTTCTCGATGATGAGAGTAGCGTAAGCATTACTGAAGATAGATGGAAAGAAAATTAATTAGTATTTATAATACTTAATATACCATCTACATCTTCTGTGAGTTTAAATATTTTTTTATTCATATTTTCGTTTGTTCGTAGTTCTATTTCTACTGGTGGGTTATTTAATTTATATACAATATGGTTAAAACCTTTAAGTGGACGATTTGTTACTATCTTAGAATTTAAGACACTAAATGTATGACTAGATAGTTTTCTCTGTAATGTTCTAATCTTATTTTCTCTATATTCAACATCTTCTTTTAAGCTCTTATATCGTGCTTTCATAATTTTACAGATTTTAAAATTTTTGATTAAGACTGGGGAAACTTCTTTTTCTTCAGCTCTATTTTTGATAATTGTAGCTTTGATTTTTTCACATGGTTCCAAGCTTTTTTTGAGTTTTATGGTAATTGTTTTTAAAGCAAGTTGTGCTTGGTTTAACTCTTCTTTGAGTTTTTTCAAATAATTTTGATTGTCTTCTTTATTTTTGTCAAATCCACTATCAACTAATGGATCGATAATAAATTTATTTTCTTCACCTTTTACTTTTTCTATCTGAATATATTCAGATGCCTCCATAATAACATGTGAACCGAGCATTTCTATGTCAATAGTTTTTGCTCTGATTTTACCACGTACAGCATTTTTGATAATTGCTGTGTCTGCTATTATCTCACCACCTTCAAGTGTTTTTACTTCAACTTTACGCCCTGTTATTTTACCTTTATGTATACTGATGTAAGCATTGACACATTTAATGGAAGATTCTTGATGTGTTTGGCCGTCTATGTATATTTCGCGTGCTTCTATTTCTGTATTTGGCCCAATACTTCCTTTAATGGAGAGCTTTTGTACTTTTACGTGCATCCCCTCTTCTATGGCATCTTCTAAGGGATCGTTTTTTACAACATTTATAGATATTTCAGAGTCTAAATCAGAGTTAATAGTACCGGTTGTTTTAAAAGATATTTCTTCAACATCTATGTCATTTGATAAATCATATTGATTCCCCTTTTTTACAAGGAATCCACTTCTTTTAGATAGATACTTGATATTGTCAAAACTTTCTTGAACCTCAATACCATCATCGACTGTAAAAGTCGGCTTGATATCTAAATTCACAATATCAACTTCAATAATTCTTCCTGTACAACTTCTACCGGGCTTACCTTGTTGAGGTTTGATAAACTCAAATAGTTCTTCGCCTTCCAAGCAGTTGAGTAAAAAACCTCTGTTTGAGTAATCAACTTTGCCTGTACTATCTTCAGCACCAAGATGGAGGTTCTCTTCGATAGTCATAGAAGTCTTTGAATTTACAGATTCTATTGCTTCTAGGCCTCGGGAAACCAGAATTTTTATGTCTTTTTTAAAAACAATAGATTTGATTTTTTTTATAATATCTACAAGCTGTTTTATAGTGTCTTCATAGTCTGCGTCAAATAATTCAAGCATAATGTTTAATCTTAATTTTTGCTCATCAATGTAGTCTAAAAAATCATCATAAAGCTCATCGTAGTAAGTTAGTCTTGAGCCTTTTTTAATAATAAAATGAGCGAGGGTATTGCTTTGAGTAAGTTCTAGTTCTGTAATCATTCCCTCAAAAGGGTAGCCTCTATAGATTGATTCTATTTCTATGTCATACTCTTGTTCAAATTTAACAGTTGCATCTCTTAAAGATTTTTCAGTGGTATATTTTTGAAGAGAGTTCTCAGGAATTTCTACAAGATTTGAGTCCTCATCTACGAGCAAAGTTTTTACAGAGTTGATTTTTATGAAAAGGTTAGCTTTAGATGTTGCATTTTGCGCTGCAATTCGTAGTAGTTCTCTTGCGACATTATTAGTGACGATGTTTACGGGTTTTATCATAAAGCAACCATTTGTATAAAATATTATTTAGTTATGAAATATTATAACATCATGAAAATTAAAACTTTACAGAGTGTAGCATTAAATAAGTTTATACTATCTAAAATACTTCAGATAATATGCTCTCATCTTCTACTCTAGAATATGAACTTTTTCTTGTTTCTCCAAGAATTTGTTGTAATCTACTTAAAACAGTTTGGGGAATATAAGTAGTGTTGAATTCGTCTATAGCCACGCAAGAACTTGAATTGTTAAAAAAATTATCAAGGTGTAGTATAAGATTTTGAGAAGCTTTAAGGGCTTTTTCCTCTGAAGTGTAATCAAAGTTTATAAAGTAAGTGTTATTATCTAGTTTAAAAAACTTATCTGATACTCTAAGAAATTTTGCCAGCTCTTTTTCACTTATTTCTTTCTCACAATAGAGCAATCCAAAAGTAGAAAGTGTGTTATATCTATCATGGATATAGTATGTTTTTTTAATTTGTATTTCTACTCTATTTAAAATATCATCATTCACTTTTTTCTCCGAAGTAAGCAGTATATTGACCGAGTTACTAATCTACTAGGGCGCTTGAACATCTTTGTAAGCTAGTATATAGTACAATCCTTAAATAAGACATTAATCTATTCTTACTCAAATACCTCAATATTTATAAATTAAGGTAACGAGCTCCACATGTTACTTTTCTCAATAGTGGGAAATCTCATATATATTTATGATGACTTATTTTGAATTGATTTCATAGTAGGTACATCCTCAGTTAGAAAAAAAGTGATACGATGAAAATAGAAATTATAACAACAGAAAATTCAGCTTTAAAAGAAACAGGGTTTGGAGATATTCAAGCCTGTGAGAACGTTTTAAAATCAGTTAATTCAATGGGTCATGACACTACACTCAGCACATGTAAAACAGTAGAAGAATTAAATGAGGTTGTCAATAGAAAGCCAGACTTAGTTATATTAGCAGTAAAATATATTGTTAGTGAAGATGGAGAAATGATTTGGCTATCAGAATTTTTTGAAAAAAATAATATTAATTTTTCGGGATCTCAAAAAGATACTTTGATGTTTGATTCGAACAAAGTTCTTGCGAAGTCATATTTAAAAGATAGAAGCATCTCTACTGCAAGGTATTTCACTGCAGTCCCAGGTGAGTATTCACGTGATTATGAGATACCTATCAATTATCCTCTATTTGTAAAACCATCAGATGCAGCAAATGGAAATGGAGTTGATGAGTTCTCTTTTGTGAATAGCTATTGTGAGTTTGAAAGTAAAGTGCAGTCTCTTCATACTCTGTATAATATGCCTGTTTTAGTAGAAGAGTATTTAGATGGACAAGAATTTACAGTAGCCATGATAAAAACAAGGGGTGGAGACCTCTTAATATCAGCTGTTGAAGTTATCCCGCCTCAAGAAAATAATGGCGTAAGAATTTTGGGACAAAAAATAATACAAAGTGATCCAGAGGGTCTTAAAAAAATTGAAGACAGAATTATAATGGATAGAGTGAAAAAACTGGCTGTTGATGTTTATATGGATTTGGGAATAAGAGATTATGGAAGAATAGACATTAAAACTAACAAAAGTGGACAGTGCTTTTTTATGGAGGCAAATCTAGTTCCAGGAATGTCAAATGACTCTAGTTATTTTCCTAAAGCTTTTGAGATGGAATATGGTCTTAGTTATGATAATATAATTGAGTTCATTGTAGATGAAGGTATAAGTAGAATAAAATAGAAATACAACTTATTAAATATTAAAAAAGGAATATTAATGGCTAAAACAAACTATAGTTATGAAAAACGTGCACGAGAAATTGAAAAGCAGAAAAAGAAAGAAGAAAAGCTTAAGAAAAAACAAGCTCAAAAAGATGAAACAACCCAAGAAGATACACAAGAACCTTCGCAAGGAGAGTCTAATTCTTAGACTCTTTTTGATTTATCAGCAAAACAATTTAACTTCTAGTACCTAAGTATTTATAAATTTTGTGATTATAGAAGTAGGTCTTCCTATAATTGCTAGGGTATCTTTGAAAATCACAGGTCTTTGTATAAGCTTTGGATTATTAACCATAGCATCTACGAGTTTGTCATAATCATATTCTTCTTTTAAATTTAACTCTTTATAAATTTCTTCATTAGTCCTCATAAGCTCTCTTGGGTTCATTCCAAGCATGGTTAAAGCAGTTGTTATCTCATCTTTTGTTGGAGGAGTCTCTAGATATTTTACTATGTCTATTTCATACTCACTCTCTTGTAAAATAGATAATGCCTCCCGCGATTTTGAGCATCTTGGGTTATGCCAAATAGTCAGTAAATGCATATAGATTCCTTTTTTTTCGATATTTTACACTATAATTGTTTCAATAAAATAACGGGAGGATATTGTGATATATAAAAATACTTATAAACAACTCTCAAATAATGATGATGTAAGATTTATAATATTTTTCTCTCACCATATTAGTAAATTTTTAATAAGTGCAGAATATAATGCAAAAGTATAATCAAATAGCAGAATTTGGAAAAAAACTTATGTCTTTAGGGAACGTTGAAAATTCTCTTAAACTAATATCCGAAGAAGCAAAGAGTATTTTAAATGCAGACAGGTGCTCCATTTTTATAGTAGATGCACAAGATAATATGTTGTGGACTAAGTTAAGTGACGGCATAGGACGAATCGTTGTGTCTGTTGATTCTGGGATAGTTGGAGATACATATAAAAGTGCTAAACCTCAGGTAGTTAATGCTCCTTATGATGACCCCAGATTTCTAGCAAATATTGATAAAAAGAGCGGTTATTTAACCAGAAATATTATTACAGTTCCTCTATTTGACTCCAATAGAAAAGTTATTGGAGTGATGCAACTGCTTAATAAATCAAGAGGTGATTATGATGATACTGATCTTGAAACACTTACTTTTTTTGCAAACTATATAAGTGGTAGTTTGGAATTAGTTTTAATAAATGAAAATTTGTAACGTATAAGGAATACAAAAATGAAATCGATACTTTTAATGTTAATGTTGGCAACTATACTACTATCAAGTGAAAAACAGATAATAGTTGGAAGCTTTTTAGAAGAAAAAAATGCCTTGAATGCTCTAGTGAAAGTAGAGAGCCTGACACAGACTGATGATAAACTATCAAAGCTTGTAAAAATAAATTCTATAGAAGTAGAGCTTAAAACTATTGGTAAGTATTATGCAATATCACTTTCTCCTCTTACTAGCTATGTGCAACTTTTGAGAACTTTAAGAGCCTTAGAAAAGTATTATGATGATGCCTATGTATTGGACAATGGAATAAAAATACAAATGGCTGAGGTGATAGATAAAGTAGCAGAAGAAGAAGTTTCCAACAAAGTTATACAAGAGGTGTCCTTACCAGTTATAAAAACAGTTCAGAAGCCAAAAAAAATAGAAAAAGTATATGCATATAATGAAGTTAAAACTACACAACAAGATGCAGATAAAAAGAATTACGATATGGAACTTCTTTTAGCTCTTTTAGTTTTCATTGGTTTATTAATTATTATTTTTATAATCTCTAAAAGAAAGAAAAAAGATATTGATATTTTAAAATAAATTAAGTAAAGTTATAAATCAAAAGGATAAAAAGATGAAAACTATATTTGTAAAATCGGATAAAATTGGTGAAGGAGAACTTGGTTCTATGTTAGTTCAAGGTTTTTTAAATGCTATAAGTGAACAAAAAGACCTTCCGGAATCAATTATTTTTGTAAATAGTGCTGTTTTACTAACAACTGCAGATGCAGATGCAGATATTACAATGATATTGAAAAAACTTGAAGGTTTGGGAATAAAAATGTATTCTTGTGGAACTTGCTTAGATTATTATAATAAAAGAGATTCTTTGAAAGTTGG
>JBLIEY010000031.1:0-21415 GCA_047633475.1 Sulfurimonas sp. | reverse complement strand
TAAGAACATACGCTTTAAAAGTAGACAAAGAAAAATATTCAGTAATGAATGGAGGGCTAGTAAGAGTCTCTGAAAACAAAGACAGTTTAGTTGTTGATTCAAAACATGGAAGTATAAGTAAGGACTTATGGGTACTTGGAAAAGATGAGATAGATATAAATCTCTCTAATATTTTAAGTCATACACCTTATGTTGAAACATCAATAGAAAATATATCAACACTTAAGGCTAGTAATCTATTTTGGTTGGGAAGATATCTTGCAAGAGCTATTTCAACAACAAGATTACTTATAAATATTATCAAAAAAATTACGAATTACTATAGATATGAAGTTGTTATTTCAAAAGAATCACAGAATATTCTTCATAATGCTTTAACTCATATGACTAAAACTTATCCAGGTTTCGTTGATATTTACAATAAAGAAAGTCTTGATATATTCCCAATGGATGAAATTACCTCAGTGATTAAAGACACTTTACGCTCTGGTTCTTTGTCTTTTACAATATTGATGTTGTCAAATACAAATGTTAACCTTAAAGATCTATTGACAATAGAATCTTGGAAACTATTTGAAAGAATGCAAAAAGAATGGAATGATTTTGTATATAGAAAAGGTGATTCAACTTTATTGGTAGCTAGTGAACTTGAGAAGTTTTTGATTTATTTAATGGCATATAAAGAACTAGTAAATGAAAGTATATTTAAAGAACAAGGATTAGTTTTATTTAAGATTGGTTATCAGATAGAAGATTCTTTACTTTTAATTTCAAAAGCGAGATCTATACTCTGTTTAAAAGTAAACAAAAATACTAGAAATACTCTTTTAGAAGGTGTCTTAAACTCTATGGAAAGTTTTAATGCTTATAGATCTCACTATAAAAGTTCTCTAAATTTAGAAAATGTTATTGATTTTTTATTATTAAATAAACAGTTTCCAAAGTCTTTGTCATATGTTACTGATAAACTTTTAAGTGATTTTAAGTTACTGCCAAAGGGAGAAGCTCTTTCAATGCCATATAAACAGGCTCTTATAAAAGTACAAGAAATATTAACAAGTATAGATGTGAAAACAATAACAAAAATCAAAGAACAAGAAGGCGTTTATGTGGAACTAGATGAAATTTTAGCAAAATTATCAGACCTATTTTTAGAGTGTTCTAATGAGTTTTCAAATAAATATTTTGCACATTATGACGAGTAAGAATGATATATAATATTTACCATAAAACACAGTTTAATTATCAAAGTAGTGTTTCCTTCAGCCATAATATTGCAAGATTAAAACCAACTTCAAATTTACATCAAAAGTTGCTAAAGTTTTCCTTAGAGATTACACCAGATGTTTATGAATCTTATGAATTTATAGATATGTTTGGAAATAGTAATACTCATATGCTAGTAAGAAAACCACATCAGTCTCTTAGTGTAGTTGGTAAATCAAGTGTGGAAATATATCCAGAGCTTGTTGATAAACACCTAGCGAATGTGGCAAAAAATAAAATAAGTTTGGCTAACACTTTACTACGCTTATCTAAATTTGATGTAAGTGATTTATATGCTAAACAGTATCTTTTCGAATCAGCACTTATCCCAAGGGGATCAGCAGATATAAAAGCATATGCCTTAGAGTCTTTTACTCCAAATAGGGATGTCTTTGAAGCTACTAATGAATTTATGGGTCGCATCTTCAATGATTTTCAATTTTTATCAGGGTTTAGTGATATAACTACACCAATTGAAGAGATATTTGAAGCAAAAAAAGGGGTATGTCAAGATTTTGCACAATTTGCTATATCTGCACTTCGAGCAATTGGCTTACCTGCAAAATATATGAGTGGTTATATAGAAACATTACCTCCGGAGGGGGAAGAAAAACTATTTGGGGTGGACGCTTCTCATGCTTGGTTTAGTGTTTATATTCCTGGAGTAGGTTGGGTGGAATTTGACCCAACTAATAATATTATACCAAGAGATCAACATATACTATTAGGAACAGGAAGAGACTATAATGATATTTCCCCATTAAAAGGTGTCGTTATGAGTAGTGGAAATAGTAACTTGTCTGTTATGGTTGATGTTAGAAAAAAAGAGTTAAAGCCACTTCAAATACAATATCAAAGCCAACAGTGATCTACTCACTGTAGCTAATAGTATTACCCAGTTATTATCTTGCTTATTTTTGAATTAAGTTTAGTTAACCTTTCATCTTGTGTATCTGCATCTAATTTTAATGGGTTTGGTTTATCGTCGTGTTTCCTTGTCAATTGCTCACAAATAGTATCAACTTCTTCAAGAATAGTGTTAATGGTTTCTTGCTCTTTTTCTTCATGGAATCTAATATGATAATCAGCCTCTTCAATAATTTTTCCAATTCTGAAAAATGAATCACTAAGTTCTCTGCGGGATCTTTTTGATTGAGCATTCCAAATTTCACCAATTAAAGAACTTGCATGATCAATTAGTTTATAATCAATTTCTAAGTGATTATTAAAAGTAGATAAAAATAGAGTATGTAGCTCTATGATTTCACCAAAGGCTTCGCTATCAAGAAGATGCCGGCTTATGATTGCATTTTCTCTAGCATGAGTTAGCATATTTAATATATTTGCATTATGTTCTCCATAAATAGCTGCTTTTAAGAAGCCATAAGCATTTTCATATTTTAGCTCAATATCATATTTGTCATATAGTTTGACACCAGCATCTTTATCTATATCAATAATTTCATCATATGCTATGCTGATCTCATTTATAGTAATAGCTGTACGTTCTAAGTATCTTCCCAACCAGTATAAACTAGTAGCTACATTTCCTGTAATATATTTTTCCATTTTATAACTCCATTATCCATGTATCTTTAAAACCACCACCTTGTGAAGAATTTACTAAATAATTTCCTTCTTCAAGCGCATATCTAGTTAATCCACAATGCCAAACTTTTACATCCTCAGCCGCAACAACATAAGCTCTAAAGTCTGCTTTTCTATCTTGAAGATCTTTATTTAGGTAGCATCTTTCATCATAAAATTCAATAAGTTCTTGAGCAATAAAACGTCTAGGATTAGCTTTGACGATTCTTTTTAAATCATCAATTTGTGTAGCTGTCATTTCATGACCAAATAAAACGCCATAACCACCAGCTTCTGCAACATCCTTAATAACCAACTTTTCCATATTATTGAAGATATATTCCATGTCTTTTTTGAAATAAGGCAGGTAAGTAGGAGCATTTTTTAGAATTGGATCTTCACCTAGATAAAACTTAATCATTTTTGGAACAAAATAGTAAATCCCTTTATCATCAGCAACACCATTTCCTATGGCATTAAGCAAAGCTACATTACCAGCTAGATATGCTTCAACAATACCCGGTACACCAATAAGACTTTCTGGATTAAAAAACTTAGGATCCATAAAATCATCATCAAGTCTACGGTATACAGAGCCAACTCTAATTAGTTTTCCATTATAGTTTTTAAAGTAAACTTTTTTATCCACTACAGTAAGTTCATGTGGACGTACTAGTAAGGCTCCGGATTTTTCAGCAAGATAGCTATGCTCATAGTAAGCAGAATTAAATCTTCCTGGTGTTAGTAAAACATTAATACCACCAGTATTTACATAATCCATAGCATTTGCAATAATACTTGGGTAGTTTTTAATAGGTGTAATTTTCATTTGTTCAAAAAAATCAGGATAAATTTTTCTGTAAGTATCACGAATAGATAATGGATAACTTGAGCCACTAGGAACTCTTAAATTATCTTCAAGTATTACCCATTCATCATCACTAGAATCTTTAACTAAATCTATTCCATTTATGTGTGCTCTGACTTTCTTTGATGGAGAAAAGCCAACAAACTCTTTGAGATAACCACTCGCTTGTTCAACAAATTCTTGAGGAACAATGCCTTCTTTAACAATTTTAGCATCAGTATATAAGTCTTCTAAAAATAGATTTAGGGCTTTAACTCTTTGCTCCAATCCTTTTTCAATCTTTTCAAATTCTTTTTTAGGAATGATTCTTGGAATAACATCAAAAGGCAAAGATTGCTCTATAAAATTGCCATCCTTATATAGATTAAAATTTATAGCAAATTTATCCATATAAAGTTTAAACTCATCTATTTTATTTCGATCTTGTTTTGAAAAAATATCCCAAAACTTATCGTGAATTTCTGTCGATTTTTCTAACATAAAATACCTCTTTGCAATTTAATTATCAATTATACTATATAAAAAGAAGCTTTAGTATCGGTAATGATTATTATTTAATCACTGCCAATACTAAGTAAAAAATTTGGCTTCCACACTAAACAATAAAAAATCTTTCTGGTCTAAAATTATTCTAACTAGTTACGAGTATATACTATCTTAAATATATTTATAAAATAGCATATGTTTAAGTTAATGTTATTCTTTTGTTATAATCTAAAGATATAAATATAATTAGGAATAACTAATGACAACAATATCCAAAACCATGAATGCTATTATTTTGAAAGGTAATGGTGACTATGATAAGCTGGAATATGTACAAAACTATATAACTCCAATCCCAAAAGAAAATGAAGTACTGATAAAAGTAGAAGCTGCTGGAGTTAATAATACAGATATCAATACAAGAATTGCTTGGTACTCAAAAAATAAGAATGATTCAGATGATGCTTCTTGGACAGGTGAGAGTTTAAAATTTCCTATGATTCAAGGTGCTGATGTTTGTGGTTATATTGTAAAAGTTGGTAAAAATATAGATTCTTTAAGAATAGGGCAAAGAGTATTAGTTGAACCATCACTACAAAAAATTAATGGACAACAACTAAAAAACCCATACTATTTTGGAAGTGAATGTGATGGTGGCTTTGCAAATTATACAGTTGTCTCAAATGAACATGCACATGAAATAAATAGTGATTATTCTAGTACTGAACTAGCATCTTTCCCTTGTTCTTATTCAACAGCAGAAAACTTACTCACACGAGCAAATGTAAAAAAAGATGACATTGTATTAGTATCAGGAGCTTCAGGTGGTGTTGGTAGTGCCGTAGTACAACTTGCACGTGCTAGAGAGGCAAAAGTTATTGCAATAACATCACCATCAAAGTTTAAAGATTTAGAAGACCTAGGTGCATCTAAGGTTATTTCAAGAGATGAAAATTTAATGGAGGCTCTTGGCGTAAATTCAGTAACGGTTGTTATAGATTTAGTAGCCGGTAAAAAATGGAATGAATTTTTAGATGTTTTGAAACCACATGGAAGATATGCCGTTTCTGGAGCAATAGCTGGCCCAATCGTAGAACTGGATATAAGAACTCTATACTTAAAAGATTTGTCATTTTTTGGCTGTACGATACTAGAAGAAGAGGTTTTTACAAACTTAATTAAAAGAATTGAAAAAAAAGAGATTAAACCATTAGTCTCAAAAGTGTATCCTTTAGAGAAAATAATAGATGCACAAAAAGAGTTTTTAACTAAAAAGCATGTTGGAAAGATTGTCTTAGAAATATGAAGGCTTAAGTCAAGTTTAACAAACAACTTTATACAATCATTTTCATAAAAGTATTATAAGGGATAATGATGAAAATCGAATTTAAATTAAAAGCTGTAGCTGGAATAATTACTTTCATGTCACTAGTTGTTATATTTATTTCAAATTATATGTTAAAGGGAATCGACGAGGATTTTATTCATACAAAAGATAGAGATGTAAAAGCTAAGATACTCACTATGGAAATTGGAAAAGATCTTAACTATGTTAGTAGATGTACAAGAGATATAATGCTTGGGAATGCCTATGAAAAAAATATAGGTAAAATTAAGAAGATGATTTCAGAAATTACAAAAGATTTTGATGAACTCGATAAAACGATTGATCCAAATAGTCATGACTATAATGAAATTAAAATTCTTACACAAGCAGCAAAGAAGAACACTTTAGCTTTTGTCAATGATGGTCTATCAAAAATGGTTAGTTTAAAAGACGTAGAAAGGACCCCAGAAGTTCTAGCACAAATGTATCAGTCATATAAAAAAGATGCAACTCCATTAGCTAATAAATCACGTGCAACATTTAAAAAATTAACTAAGATAAAAGACACTAATTTTATAGATAGCTTTGACAAATTAGAAATAAAGATAGACAATACGATTTCTATAATACAGTTAATCATTTTGGCTTTTTTTATAACAACATTTACTCCTCTTTTCATCTTTATAAGATATTTTATTGGTACTCTTACTAAAATGAAAAAAGAGATAAATGAATCAGCTGATAAAAAAGATTTATCTAAAGAACTTGAACATAAAAACAACGATGAACTAGATGAAATTAAAGTTGACTTTAATCATCTTATAGGTGAAGTAGAATTAACTATTTCAAGTGCAAAAAAACTTTCATTAAATAATAAAAAAATTAGTACTACTTTAGTAAGTACTTCCCACAAAATTGAAGTAGCACTGTTAGATGAATATGAAAAACTTTCTAAGACTGAAACTACAAGTAATGATACAAAGGTTAATCTAGGAAAACTTTTAGAAAATAGCGAAAATACTAAACAAGGAATCAATGAGGCAAATGTTAAACTTGTATCTGCTAAAGAGAATATTGAGCAGCTTGTAAGTGTAGTCAATACGACATCACATAAGGAAACTGAGTTAGCAGAAAAATTGGTTCAATTAAGTAGCGAAGCAGAAGAAGTCAAAGGGATTTTAACAGTAATATCAGACATAGCAGAGCAAACAAACCTATTAGCCTTGAATGCAGCTATAGAAGCAGCAAGAGCAGGTGAGCATGGTAGAGGTTTCGCTGTTGTTGCAGATGAAGTTAGAAAATTAGCTGAAAGAACTCAAAAATCTTTGTTAGAAATAAATTCTACAATTAGTATCATTGTTCAGTCTATTAATGATACAAGTGAGCAAATGAATGAAAATACTAAAAACTTTACAGCACTAGAAGATCTTTCAGTTAAAACAGAAGAGATGATTGAACTTAGTTATACAAAAATGATTTCCGCTATTAGTTCATCTGAATCAGCTAACAAAATGAGTAATGACATGGTGAAAGACGTTGAATCAATTATTGGAGCTGTTAAAAATGCCAGTAATACTTTAAACGATAATATGAATGATATAAGAAGCATCTCTTCTTCTGGTAGTGATCTAGACAACCAAACAGAACAGTTGAATAAACAGTTAGATCAATTTATAACAAAGTAATATTCATATATACAGACTTTTTACTTTGCTAATCCTTATCTCTCTTTTGAGAGAGGATTTAATGAGTTTGTAAATTTTTTTAAGTATAAAATAATTTGATCCAAGCTTAGCTATAGACATAGCAAAGTCCCCATATACAAAACCCCTGTAAAGAATTTTATTAAATTAGTAAAAAGTTAGTTAGTTGATTTATGTGAAAATTATACTTATAACTGCCCCAATTCTAAAAACAAATGCAATTTTTTTGAAGTAAGTTGAAAGAGAGGATTAATTGATAATCTGCTAATCTATTTCGACCAAAAAATAAAGAAGTAGCATGAGATATAAACAATTAACCCTAGAGAAACGATACCAAGTTTCAGCTTTAATTAAAGCAGGATACAATCAAAAAAGTATAGCCGTAGAGATTGGTGTTCATCCATCAACTATTAGTAGAGAACTAAGAAGAAATAGAGATTTAGTTCGAGGCTATAACGCAGAACTAGCTCAAATAAAATCTACTAAAACAAAGATGCAAAAGAAAAAACGATTTTCCCTTACGAAACCAATAGAAAAATATATACGAGCCAAGCTAAAGCAAGACTGGTCTCCAGAGCAGATAGCAGGAAGGATGAAACTTGATACTGGTGTATCAGTCGTGCATGAAACTATTTATCGTTACATCTACGCTAATAAATCCAATGGTGGCAAGTTATATACATATCTCCGACATAAAAACAAAAAGTATCATCATAGAAGTAACGACTATCGTTCCCGTGGAACTATCATAGACCGCGTAATGATAGACAAAAGACCTAAAATTGTAGAGAAGAAAAATAGAATTGGAGACCTTGAAATAGATACTGTAATTGGTAAGAATCATAAAGGTGTACTTGTTACTGTTGTTGATAGAAAATCAAAGTTCGTGCTTATTAAAAATGTTCCATCTAAAGAAGCAAGTGTAGTTACCAAAGCTCTTATAGAAATGATACAGCCCATCAAAGCAATTACTAAAACAATCACAAGCGATAATGGTAAAGAGTTCGCTTATCATAAGCAAGTATCAGCTGCACTTGATACTGATTTTTACTTTGCTAATCCATATCATTCTTGGGAGAGAGGATTAAATGAGCATACTAATGGGTTAATCAGACAATATTTACCAAAGAAAAGTGTGTTTATAGGTATATCAAAGGAAGAGATTATTATGATTCAGAACAGACTCAACCATAGACCTAGAAAAGTACTCAATTACAAAACTCCATATGAAGTGTTTTTTAGTGAAATGAGTAAAAAACTAGCTGGTTAAAATTAGGTGGAAGTTGCACTTGATATTAGAATTGGCGCTGTAATTTGAAGTTTGATTTAAAAATGTGGCTCCGGATGCTGGATTCGAACCAGCGACCAAGGCATTAACAGTGCCCTACTCTACCGCTGAGCTAATCCGGAAGGTTTGTAAAATTAAGTTTCAAAAAATAATGGCTCCGGATGCTGGATTCGAACCAGCGACCAAGTGATTAACAGTCACCTACTCTACCGCTGAGCTAATCCGGATTATTTATTGAGCCGAAATTATACTTTAGAGGAGCGCAAAAGTCAAGCTTTTTGGGCCACTATTTACGTTTTCTTTTAACATTGGCATTTGGTAGCAAAAACTCTAGATTTCCAACTGCTTTTTTGACTATTCTTTTCTCTTTTAAGAGTATTTCAAGTCTTTCTTTGCTTAACTCATCAAAAAGTAGATTTATATCATCTATTGTTAGTGGTCTTTTATCTAATGTATTAAGTATATCTTCTTCACTATACTCTGCGTTATTTGGTTCTGCATGAACTCTAGATGCTATATGTATAGGTATAGAGCTATCAAACATAAGAGAGGCTTCATGTAGCTCTTTATAACTTATTCCCATAACTGGGTAGGCCGGAGGTCTATCTATTGTTCCTAGGTCAACTCTAGACGCTTGTATCCCTAAAAGTGCTTTGTTTAGTTTAGCTATTTCTTCTTTTGTGTCATTTAAGCCATGTACAAAAAGTATTTCTATAAATAACTTACCTTTGTAAACTTTACTAAACTCTTGTACTTTTCTAACGACTTCTTGTATTTTTATGTTTGTGTGAGGTCTATCTATCTTTTTAAAGATATCATCGCTAATAGCATCTAGAGATAGTTTAACTTGATCTAGTTTTAGAAGTGTGTTAAATATTTTATCATCCACAAGGGTAGCACTGTTAGTAAGTATAAGAGTTTGTGTTTCGTTTTTTATCTTGTCTATTTCATCTATGAGTTGGCTTAGATGTGGATATAAAGTAGGCTCACCATTTGCAGTTAGAGTTATAACGTCTATTTTATCACTTAAGTGCTCTTTTAGTTCATTGATTATCGTTTCTACAGTTACAGTATTGGTTTGAGCATCTACAGTTGCAGTTGGAGCAAGTTCACAGTAAAGGCAGTCAAAGTTACATTGTTTAAGAGCAGGGGAGAGGTCTATACCAAGAGAGGAACCAAATCTGCGTGAATTTATAGGTCCGAATATTGTTTTCATGTTAGTTCCTATTGTTAGGATGTTTAGTTAGATTCCCAGGTCAAGCCTGAGAATGATGGTTTTAAAATATGAGGAAGAAGAGTTAATCTTTTTTACTAACTCTTTGACACTCTTTTACGAAGTGTATTGCATTTTCAACTGGAACGTCAGGAAGAATTCCATGACCAAGGTTGAAAATATGACGTGAAGTTCCCATAGTCTCCTGGATAACTTCAACACACGCAGTTGTTTCTTCTTTAGAATAAAGACGGCATGGTTCCATATTTCCTTGAAGAACATATTTGTCTCCAAGTTTTTCTTTTGCAAGGGACATAGGAGTTGACCAATCTACACCAAAAACATCGAAGTTACCATATACTTTGTCTAAAAATGCTGGAACACCTTTAGGAAACATAATTATTGGGATATGAGGATATTTGCCTTTTAAATAATCAGCAATTTCTACCATATACTTCCAAGAAAATTCATCATATTTTCCAGGTTCAATAGCAGCTGCCCATGAGTCAAATATTTGAACTACATCAATTCCAGCTTGGATTTGTTTTTCCATATAAAGCTTTACAACTTCTGTGACTTTTGCAAGTATTTTGTGAAGAAGTGCAGGGTTTGAATACATCATTTTTTTACATATGTTGTAAGTTTTTGTACCTTGACCTTCTATCATGTAAGTTGCAAGTGTCCAAGGGGCACCTGTAAAACCGATAAGTGCAGTCTCACCACCTCTTTTATCTAACTCTTGTTTGATAAGTGCGATAGTTTCATAAACATAAGTCAGTTTAGAAGCAGCCTCATCACCACCGATAAGTCTATCAATATCAGCTTCTGTTTGGATAGGGTCATTAAACTTTGGTCCAGAACCTTTAATGAATTCTAAATCCATACCCATTTCATCTGGTATAACTAAGATATCACTAAATAATATAGCAGCGTCTACGCCAACAATGTCAACAGGTTGAAGTGTTACTTCACAAGCCTTTTTAGGGTCATGACAAAGGTTTAAAAAATTACCTGCCTTAGCACGAACAGCCATGTATTCTGGTAGGTATCGACCTGCCTGTCTCATCATCCAAACTGGAGTGTATGGAGTCTCTTTACCAAAACATGCATCTACAAATATTTTACCCATTGTTTTTCCTTAAAATAATTCTTTTTTTTGTAACAAAATAAATTTTTAGTGACCTTAACGGTCAAAGCGAAGCAAAAGAAAATAGTACCTTTTACAAACTATCTAGTGCTTACCTACTTTACCTAAAAAATACAAACCAACTGCTACTGCAGTGATTGAAAGCGCGAAGTATAACATATCTAGTGCGCCATTATATTGCGTATAACCAACTTTTTGAAAAAATCCAACAACTAATACCATAACGATTACTTTTGAAATTTTATCTTTTAGTTGATCAAGAGAGTGAATTGCTAAAATTTTGTTTTCATTACCAGTTTCATCTTTGGCAGCATCTATATCTGAGATAAAAAGCTCATATACTCCAAAGGAGAAAATAAGCATTACTATACCAATAAGATAAAGGTCAACAGCTCCAATAATACCACCGACTACGTCATCATGAAAGTTCTCTGGATGAGCATGAGTTATGTAAGTGTTTATGACATATTTTGCTGTTTCATAGATGTCAAAGGATGCTACTATAAAAAAAATAATAGCACCGATAAGACCAAAAATTACAGCAAGTATAACTATAAATCTAGAGCTCCACAAAGTGCCTTCGAAGATTTTTTCCATTTCTATTTTTCCTCTTCCATCTCAACCCATTTTTGAGCAATACGAACTGCATTTGTAGCAGCACCTACTCTTAGGTTGTCAGCAACGATAAACATGTGAATTATATTTTTGGCAAAGTTGTCATTTCTAATACGACCTACAAAAGTTTCATTCATATCAACACAAGTTGCAGGCATAGGGTAAAGGTTATCTGATGGATCATCAACTACAACAATATTTGGAGATTTAGCAAGAAGTTTTCTTACTTCATTTGCATCTACATCACAAGCAAAAGTTAGTGTTAAAGCTTCTGCATGACCACGAAGAGTAGGAACACGTACACAAGTCGCACTAAGAGGAATTTCTTTATGCATAATCTTAGTAGTTTCATTTACCATTTTCATCTCTTCTTTTGTGTAACCATTTTCCATGAAAACATCGATTTGAGGGATAACATTTAGAGCTATTTGATGAGGGAAAGCCTTATGTTCAGAATCACCTAGTTTAAACGCAAAGAAGTCTTGCATCTGTGTTACTAACTCTTCCATAGCAGATTTACCACCACCAGAAGTTGCTTGATACGTACTAACATCTACTCTTAATAAATTATAAGCTTCATCAAGGGGTTTTAGTGTTTGTACCATTTGAATAGTAGAGCAATTTGGGTTTGCAATTATTCCAGTATCTTGCCATTTTGCAATATCTTCAGGGTTAACTTCAGGAACAACTAAAGGAACATTCTTATCCATTCTATAGTGAGAAGTGTTGTCGATAACAACAGCTCCAGCTTTTACAGCATCTTTGGCAAACTGAGCACTAACGCTTCCACCAGCTGAAAAGAGTGCTATTTCTACTTCTTCTTCTTTAAAAATAGAACTAGTTAGTTCTTTGATAACTACATCTTTACCATTAAACTCTATTGTATTTCCGGCACTTCTTGAACTTGCTAATGGAACTAACTTGTTAATTGGAAAATCAATCTCTTGTAAAATTGTTATAATTTCTTCACCAACTGCTCCATTTGCTCCAACTACTGCTACGTTATATTTTCTTGACATGTTTTTCCTTATTTATTGAATTTTATTTTGTAAAAAAAGTTCATCTACGGTTATTTCTTGAGTTTCACTAAGTATTACGGCTCTTTCTACTACTGAGATAAGTTCTCGAATATTTCCAGGCCAGTTGTATGATAAAAGTTGTTCTTTTGCATCTGCACTAAATGTTTTAAGCTTAAAACCGTATTTTTTACAGTTTATCTCAGTCATAGCATCTGCTATTTGAAGTATCTCATCTTTCCTGTCTTTTAAAGGTGGAATAGTAAGAGGAATAGTGTTTAAACGGTAATATAAATCTTCTCTAAACTCTCCATTTTTTATCTTGTCTGTTAGGTTTGCATTTGTTGCTGAGACAACTCTAATATCTATCTTTGTACTTTTTGATGAACCAAGGCGTCTTACTTCTTTTTCCTGCAAGGCACGAAGAAGTTTTGCTTGGACACTATAAGGCATCTCCCCGATTTCATCTAGAAAAAGTGTACCCCCATTTGCTAGTTCAAACTGTCCAGCTTTTGCTTCAGAAGCATCTGTAAATGCACCTTTTTCAAAACCAAAGAGCTCACTTTCGATAAGGCTTTCAGGTATTGCAGCCATGTTTATAGCAATAAAAGGTTTTTTAGCTCTTGGTGAATTTTTATGAATGTAAGAAGCAAAGACCTCTTTCCCAACACCACTTTGACCAAGTAATAAGATACTCGCATCTGTCTTACAAGCTTTATTAGCAATATTAAGAACAACTTCTAATGCTTTAGATGTCCCTAAAAATCCATTAGAATTTTCTTTAGAGTTTGGCTTAATAACTGTTTTTTGAACTTGTTGAATCTTGTCTTCTCTTCTTATAGCAGAAACTAAGGTGTCAACATCAAAAGGCTTAAGTAAAAAATCTTTAACACCTAGTTTAATAGATTCTATAGCACGAGTAAGTGTTGCATTTCCGGTCATTATAATAACTTCATATTGACCGTTTAACTCTTTTACAAACTCTATACCATCCATTTTTGGCATGTTTATATCTGTAATGATTAAGTCAAAAGAGTCATCAAGTTTTTTTAATGCATCAACTGCATTTTTGAATGTAATGATTTCAAACTCTTTATAATCACTCATTGCGATTTCAAGAGATTTTCTCATGTTAATATCATCTTCAACTATTGCAATCTTCACGACTAAAACATCCTTATTTTAAAGGTGCGATTTTAACTAAATTATCATTAAAATCGACTTTGAAACAAGTTGTCTTTAGAGTTAAAATTGTTGTAGAACTGTTTTGATAGTTCTGCGTGATGCCATGATGTTCTAGATGTAAACCTAATTTATGAATATAATCTACAAACAATTGTGAACTATTTGATATGCTTCGCTTTAAATCTTCATTTCCAAAACTATCTATTATTAATGCTTTTAAGGGTTTTCCTGTACATTTTGTCATTGAGGAAGAAATAGAAAGATTTTCATTGTAAAGAATTGCATCTTTTACAACATAGCGGTAAGAGATAAGAAACTCTTTAGCGTTTAATGCCAAAGAGCTAATTAAAATTATTAAAATTGCGAACCTGAAAGAACGACTTCCATTTCTACTTCGCATAAGCCCTCTTTGAAAGTTGTTTCAACAATATCAGCATTTCTTACCATTGCCTTTACTGAAGTATTAACAGTTGATCTTTTAACCATCATATTTTTGATTGTATCTTGACCTTCGATACGGACACCCATAACTTTTTCTGCAATTAGTCTATATGCATCTGCTGTAGCTGCTCTTTTTGCAAGCGCATATGCTTGAGCTGGAGAAACCGTGTTCATTGGAGCAACACCTTGACCTACAACATTTATACGAAGGTTTGAAACTCTACTTAGTACCGTTTCTGATTCAGGTGCTACAATGTCATTCATTTTTTTCATAACATTCATATTTGAGTTAACAGAAGAAAGTTTATTCTCAACAGAAGACATTTTTTTATCAACACTAGCAACTTGATTCTCTACAGAAGATAGCTTTGTTTCTACAGAAGATACTTTCTTCTCTACAGAAGATACTTGACCTTTCAAAGACCCCATTTGTGAATCAACTTGAGTGACTTTTGTTTCAAGTGTATCTAGTTTATCAAAACTTCCAATTGTCTGTGGTGCTTGAGAAACTTGTGCGATTAATGAAGAAGCATATAATAGTGCTGCTAAAAGCAGAGAATATTTCATGGTTTATCCCTTTTTTAAGGCACAAAAAGAAAGTGCCTTTGATTTATTATAATAAAATAGCAAATACTATTCCACTTCTGGGATTGAAGGTGGAGTTAGTTCATCTTCATCAGCATCTTCTGGTTTTTTAGGACAACGAGAAACACTTGCTACATCGTCACCTTTAACAATATAAACACCAGAAGTATTTCTACTTGATTTAGAAATAGTTTGCATATCTACTCTAATCATTTTACCAGCTTTAGTAAGAGCCATCATATCCATAGTCTCATCTACCATTAAACAACCTACAACAAACTTACCAGTTTTTGTACTCATTTTCATAGCAATAACACCAGAACCACCACGATTAGTTAAACGGTATTCACCAGCATCTGTGCGTTTACCAATACCTTTTTCGGCTATGATTAAAATTTCTTGTTTATCATCTGCAATAATGTTAGCATCTATTACTTCATCGTCATCATGCTTGAATTTAATACCTCTAACACCACGAGTACTACGACCTTGCTCACGAGTTTTTTCAATATCAAATTTAATACATTGAGCTAACTTAGTAACTATAAACAGGTATTTTACAGACTGATCTGCTATTTTTGCAGTAATTAGTGCGTCATCATCATCAAGAACAATAGCTCTGACACCATTACTTCTAATGTTTGAGAATTCACTTAGATTAGTACGTTTAACAACACCTTTTTGTGTAAAGAATACTAAACCTTTTTCTTCACTGAAATCTGTTGTTGGTATGATTGAACGAATTCTTTCATCAGCCATAAGATTAAGAAGATTTACAACAGCTTTACCTTTTGCAATTCTACTTCCTTCAGGAATCTTGTAAACTTTTAACCAATGAAGTTGTCCACGGTCAGTAACAAATAGTAGAGTGTCGTGTGTATTACAAGTGAAGAATCTTTCAATAAAGTCATCTTCATATGTAGTAACAGCAGTCTTACCTTTACCACCACGTTTTTGTTTTTCGTATAGAGTTAAAGGAACTCTTTTAATATAACCTCTGTGTGTAATTGTAACTACCATTGGTTCGTTAGGTATTAAGTCTTCTATGTCGATATCATCATAATCATCTTCAATCTCTGTTCTTCTCTCATTTGAACCATAAGTTTCTAATACTTCATTAAACTCTTCATTGATTATTCCTTGAAGTACTTCCTCACTTCTTAAGATTGATTCTAAGTATTCAATAAGTACCATTAATTCACGTAGTTCATTTTCGA
Organism: Sulfurimonas sp.; assembly: GCA_047633475.1. Classification (GTDB taxonomy): domain Bacteria; phylum Campylobacterota; class Campylobacteria; order Campylobacterales; family Sulfurimonadaceae; genus Sulfurimonas. Next base: position 5,471 of record JBLIEY010000031.1, on the reverse strand, counting down.
TTTTTTCGCGCTCAAGACCAGTAAGTCTACCTAAACGCATATCAACAATGCTTTGCGCTTGGATTTGAGAAAAGTCAAACTCTGAAACTAAGTTCTCTCTTGCTTCTTCAATATTTGTACTTGCTTTGATGACTTTAATAATTTGATCAATAATATCAAGAGCTTTTTTAAGACCTTCTAAAATGTGAGCTCTAGCTTTTGCTTTTTCAAGATCAAAAATTGTACGACGAATAATAATAGTTTTACGGTGATTTATAAAGTGTTTTAATATAGGTATGATACCGAAGATTCTAGGCTCTTGATTTAATATAGATAGCATGATAATACCAAATGTAGTTTGCATGCTTGTATGCTTAAAAAGATTGTTAAGAACGATTTCGCTCATTGCATCTCTTTTTAGCTCTATAACAACTCTCATTCCGTCACGGTCTGATTCGTCACGAATTTCTGAAACTCCATCAATCATTTTATCTTTAACAAGATTTGCAATATTTTCAATAAGACGAGCTTTATTTACTTGGTAAGGAAGTTCATCGATTACGATTACTTCTTTTTTAGCTTTTTGTTCAATATGAGTTTTGGCACGAACCTTAATACGACCGCGACCAGTCTCGTAAGCATCCATAATCCCTTTTTTACCAAATATGATACCACCCGTTGGAAAGTCAGGTGCTTTGATATGTTCCATTATTTCTATTAAAGTAAGATCAGGATTAGCTAAAAGTGCTTTTAAGCCAGTTAATATCTCTCTAGGGTTGTGAGGAGGAATATTTGTAGCCATACCAACAGCAATACCAGAAGAACCATTAATAAGTAAGTTAGGAACACGAGTAGGCATAACTTCTGGCTCTTTAGTAGTACCATCGTAGTTGTCTGTCATGTTTACTGTGTTTTTTTCTAAATCTTTTAGAAGTTCTCCAGCATATTTTGTCATACGAGCTTCTGTATATCTCATCGCTGCAGCAGAGTCACCATCAACAGAACCGAAGTTTCCTTGACCATCAACAAGTTGCATACGCATAGAAAAGTCTTGTGCCATACGAACAAGTGCATCATAAACTGAATTGTCACCGTGTGGATGGTACTGACCAATAACATCACCAACTATACGAGCAGACTTTTTAAACTTTGCTCCGTGAGAAAGGTTTAGTTTATCCATTGCGTATAAAATTCTTCTGTGAACTGGTTTAAGACCATCTCGGACGTCTGGTAAAGCTCGACCTACGATTACACTCATTGAGTAATCAAGGTAACTATTTTGAAGGGTTTCTTCTATGTTTATAGTTTGTATATTGTCGTTGTTTAGCAAATCGCTCATATAAAACACCTAATTATTTAAAATAAAATTCATTTATAATATCCTATTAACACTTAATAAACGTGTAAAAGGATTTAAATATTTAAATGCTTTTAAAGTGTGTGGAAATGTGAAACTATATAGTTTTATATTTATAAAAATGTCTATGTAAAATCTAGTTTATTTATAAAAACTAAATATATATAGCAAGATTAAGTTAAATATTTTAAGAAGTAAGATAGAATTTCAGGATTATTCCACAAAAGCAATAATCAAAGGAAAGACAATTGGGCTACTTTAAGTTAAAAGAACATAATACGAGTATCAAAACAGAGTTTACAGCAGGTTTTACAACCTTTTTAACCATGATGTACATTGTGCCAGTAAATGGTTTTATACTTGCAGACGCAGGTTTACCAATGGAAGCAGTTATAACAGCAACTGCAATTATAACAATACTTGCAACTTTATTTAGTGGTATTTGGTCAAATACTCCTATCGCAATGAGTGTAGGAATGGGACTTAATGCCTATTTCTCATATGGACTTGTTCTAGGTATGGGGATACATTGGCAAACAGCGCTTGGAATTGTTTTCTTATCTGGTATTATATTTGTATTTTTATCTTTTACAAACTTTAGAGTATGGATAATGACTTCTATACCTTTAAATCTAAGAAGAGCAATTAGTGCTGGTATTGGTACATTTATAGCATTCATAGGTTTAAAACAAATGGGAATGATTGTAGGAAGTGAAGCTACTTTGGTTAAACTTGGAGATTTCTCAGATACAAATGTTTTACTGGGAGTTGTAGGTCTTATCTTGTCATTTATGTTTTATGCATATAAAATGAAAGGCGCATTCATTTTCTCTATTGGAATTACTTCTATTCTTGGTTGGGTTCTTGGGATAGGTTCTTTTCCAACAGAATTTATTAGTGCTCCAGCATCTATAGAGCCAATCTTTATGAAACTTGATATTATGAGCGCACTTACTTTGAGTTTATTCCCTGTTGTTATAACTTTCCTCGTTACAGATATGTTTGATACACTAGGTACATTAACAGGTGTAGGGGCTCGTGCAAACCTTTTTCAAGATGATAACAATAAAGATGACAAGAGTTTACAAAAAACACTTGAAGCAGATGCTATTGCTACAGTAGGTAGTAGTTTATTAGGTGTTTCTACGACTACGAGTTTTATAGAGAGCGCAAGTGGAGTAGAAGTTGGTGGTAGAACAGGTCTTACAGCAGTATTTACTGCTTTATTCTTTATTTCTACGCTCTTTATGTTGCCATTATTTCAGTCAATACCTGCAAATGCAATCTACCCTGTACTTGTAGTTGTTGGTGTCCTTATGTTTACTGAGTTAGGAAAGATAAACTTTAAAGAGATGGATTTTGCGACAAGTTCTGCAACATTCTTTATAGTTTTGATTATGCCTTTAACTTATTCAATTACAAACGGAATTGCAGCAGGTTTTATCATTTACACTCTAATTAAAATAGCAAAAAAAGAGTTTTCAGATTTAAATATTGGAATTATTTTAATTACAGCTATTAGTTTATTAGTATTTATTTTACAAGGATAGGGAAAAAATGGAAAAATATTATTACTCTTACGAAGAGTTTATTAAAGATACAGCAGAGTTAATAAACTTAAGTAAAGATTTTAATGCAGATGTATTGTTGGGTGCAGCTAGAGGTGGATTAACTCTAAGCCATTTTATGGGAGAAGCCTTAGATACAAGAAATGTTTATTCTCTAAACTCTATTCATTATGATGGAACGAAAAAACTAGACACATTTGATATTTTCAATATACCTGATTTATCAAAAGCTTCAAGAGTTTTAATATTAGATGATATTGTAGATAGTGGAGAGACTATGGTGGAGATTCTTAAACTTTTAAAAGAACATTTTCCACATGTTGAGTTTAAACTTGCAACTATATTTTACAAAAAAACAGCATTACTTCAACCGGACTATGCAGTTAAAGAAGCTACTCAGTGGATAGAATTTTTCTGGGAAGAAGATATCAAAGCACTAAACAAGTAAAACCTCTTAACTATCCTTAACTCATCCACTTAAAACTTTAGCAAAAAGATTTTAAATGGATGATTCTATTTTTTATCTTGCTTCTACTCATTGAATCATATACAGTATATATTTCGCATAATAATAAAAAAGTATCATTTAGAATCTACTGATTAAAAAATAAGCAACAAACAACTTATTTAATGATATTTATATTGTTATAATTGTGCTGAAAATAACTCGTAAGAGAAACAAAAGGAATGAAAGATGAAAAAATGGTTATTAATGGCATTGATGCTTTTACCATCTTTAGCACTAGCTGAAGATGTACCAACACTAGATACAGGTGATACTGCATGGATGATGATGTCTGCTGCGTTAGTATTTCTTATGACACCAGCTGGTTTGGCACTATTTTACGCAGGTATGACACGTACTAAGAATGTACTAAATACTTATTTAATGGTATTGAGCGCATTTGTAGTTGCATTTATTGTATGGATTGCAGTTGGTTATTCAATAGCATTTGGTACGGCTGAAAGTGCTAGTATACAAAATTTTGCTGGTGGACTATCAAATATGTTCTTAAATGGCATTAAATGGAGTGATTTAAGTGGAACATATCCTACATACGTATTTGTAGTTTTTCAAGGTACATTTGCTGCTATTACTGTTGCAATTGCTTCTGGTTCTGTTGTTGAAAGAATTAAATTTTCAACTTGGATAGTTTTTGTTGCTATATGGGTTGCAGTAGTATATGCTCCTATAACACACATGGTATGGGGTGGAGATGGTGCACTATTATTTGATGCAGGTGCTCTTGACTTTGCTGGTGGTACAGTTGTACATATGAATGGTGGTCTTGCGGGTTTAGTATTAGCTTTCTTAGTTGGTAAACGTACAGGTTATCCAAAACTTGCAATGAAACCAATGAGTGTTATGCTTACAGCATTAGGTGCAGCTTTATTATGGTTTGGTTGGTATGGATTTAATGGTGGATCTGCATTTGGTGCAAACGCTATTGCTGGTCTAGCTTATTTAACTACTACTTTAGCAACGGCTGTCGCTGCGATGACATGGTTATTAATCGAATGGGTAGTATTTAAAAAGCCAACTCTATTAGGTGCAGCTTCAGGTGTTGTTGCAGGTTTAGTTGCAATTACTCCAGCTGCAGGGTTTGTTGATGTAAGTGGTGCTATAATTATAGGTGCTGTTGGTTCACTAATCGCATTCTTCGGTGTTGCTACACTTAAAAAGAAACTTGGTTATGATGACTCTTTAGATGCATTTGGTATTCACTTCTTAGCTGGTCTATGGGGTGCACTTGCAACTGCAGTATTCGCTCTAAAAGATAATGATTTACTATGGGATGGTCCATTAAAAGAATCTGGTGACAGAATGGGTCAATTTATGGTTCAAGTTGAATCAGTTGTTGTAGTTGGAATATTCACTTTAGTAGGTACAGTTATTGTATACTACATCGCTACAGCATTAACTGGTGGTTCAAGAGTTGATGAAGAGACTGAACAAATTGGTTTAGATGAATCAGTTCATGGTGAAAAATCTTTAAATCTATAAATAGTTGATTTAAACTGCAAATGTGGTTACAATTTTAAAATAACTAAAAGAGGTGTAAGCCTCTTATAAATAATATGGAGTCTTAATATGAAAAGAATAGAAGCGGTTATTAAACCATTCAAATTAGAAGATGTAAAAGATGCACTCGCAGAAATCGGAATTACTGGTATGACTGTTAGTGAAGTTAAGGGTTATGGTCGTCAAAAAGGTCACAGCGAACTTTATCGTGGTGCTGAATACGTTGTAGATTTTTTACCAAAAATTAAAATGGAAATGATTGTAGATGATGAAACTGTTGATCAAGTTACAAGTACAATCGTAGAAGCTGCTAGAACTGGAAAAATTGGTGATGGTAAAATTTTTGTTAGTGAAATAGAGAAAATTATTCGTATTCGTACAGGTGAAACAGACGACGAAGCTATATAGTTTAGCATTCCTAAAAACTATTTCCCCTTGGGAATAGTTACTTTTTCTAATATGTAACTGATTAAAATTTAATCAGTTTAGAACTAATCTACATTTTTTTTAAGATATAATTGCCCTCAATTATTTTAATAGAGGG
>JBLIEY010000030.1:0-21488 GCA_047633475.1 Sulfurimonas sp. | reverse complement strand
AGTCTCCTATCTATAAAGCGCAGTTTTTCCTTTGCAGCTTGATAGTCAGCATTTTCACTTCTATCACCTTGCGAAGCAGCAACAAGTTTTTCTTGTGCCGTTTTAGGTTTTTCAACTTCTACTAAAAACTTGAATTCTTCCACTAGAAGGTCATACCCTTCTAGTGACATCGGTTCTTTATTCATTAAAGAATTTACCTTAACTTTCAAAACCTAAAATATAATAAGTTTCTTTATTATCAAGTTTGTTTACAGTAATTTTAAATTTTTCACTAAAACGATTAATTTTCTCATGTGCGTCAGCAGCAATTTCTGCACTTGGAGACTCTACTTTAATTTTAAAATAATCATTTGAATTTGACATAGCAACATATGAAGTATTAACCTTCAAACTATCATTCAAATCCATAATATGTTTTTGAATTTTGTCATATCCTAAGGTATTCTTCTCAATTTTCTCTAGTTGGTTTAATAGAGCACCATTAGGTGTATAACCTAGTTGTGTAAGCATTGCATCTCTTTGCATTTTAGTCCTTTTTTAAATTATAAGAAAATAATAACAGTTTTTTGTAAATATTCAGTATTAATTTATTTGCATCTACTATAATTATAGTAATAACAAATATTATAAAGAGAGTATTATGACTGATGAAATGCTAAAAAAAATCAAACAACTTCCACCACTTCCTGAGTCAGCTATGCAAATAGAAGCTGTTTATCAAGATCCAGATAGCAGTTTTAATGATATGGTTAAAATTTTAGAAAAAGATCCCCTTTTAACTGCAGATATTTTAAAAGCAGCAAATTCTCCACTTTATGGATTTTCTCGAGAAATTAATGCTATTTCTCAAGCTGTTGGCCTATTTGGGATGGGAACTGTTCGTGGTTTTGCACTTGCAAGTATTGTTAAAAAAAGCTTTACACTTGACTTATCTCCTTATGGAATCGATGAAGAAGTATTCTCTTCACTCTCTAAAAAACAGCATGGACTTATGACTGCATGGTGTTTAAAAAAAGAGAACAAACTTCTTGGTATATTATCTCCTGCTGCATTCCTTGTTGAAATAGGTAAAGTGCTTATTTCTCAGCAAATCATCGCAAACGAATCAAAGGAAGCTTTTAAAAAATCTCTTGGGGAATTTGATAGTGTTGAAGAAGCTGAGAGAGAAATTCTAGGCGTTGATACACCAGAAGTAAGTGCTATAGTTTTTAAACACTGGAGATTTGAAGAAGGTTTAGTTAATACTATCGCTAACTGTGAAAACCCAGAAGAAGCACAACCACAGTACCAAAGAGCAGCAAAAATATTGCATGTTGTTCGTACTACTGTCCCGATGAACGGTATAATAACTGATGAAAGTGTTGAGGCAGCGAAAGTACTAATTAAAGAATATGACTTAGATATGGAAAGTTTCGACAAAGCCCTAGAAAACGCCAGATAAACTATATTGAAATCACTACTAATTAGACTCACTCTTGGTTTGAGTGAGCAAGACATAAACTCAGACGAGCAAAAACACATAACAGAATTCCTAGCAAAAAAATACATTACCAAAAAAGACAATGTATATAAATTTAACTCAAAATATCGTGCCGGGACTCTTGGTCTTGTTCAAAAAGACACTGCATATCTAAATGTTATCGGTGAAAATATTCGTGATTTATTTATCGGTGAAGGTGACTTGGGGAATGCAAAAGAGGGAGACCTTATTATTGCGCAAAGATTACTTGGTAAACGTGGAACACCAAGTGCAAAAATCGCTGAAATAGTTGGTCGAGCACAAAGTTATAGTGTTGCATACATTATAGAAAAAAATGAGCATAAGTCTTTAGTAGATTTAAAAACTGATTATCCAGTCGGAGTTGAATTAACTCAAGAAGAACTTGACACTTATGAAGTTAACGATGTTTTTAAATTAAGCAATCAAGAAAACTCTATTATGGAAAAACTAGGAAATTTAAATGATCCTCTAGTTGATGAGAAAATTGTTTTAGCACAGTTTAACAAACATGATGAATTTGATGAAGAAGTGCTTAAAATAGCAACATCATTTCAAGCTGTAGATGCAAGCAAATACCCATCAAGAGTTGATTTAAGAAAATTATCATTTTGTACTATCGACCCTGTTACAGCAAAAGATTATGATGATGCAATTTACTGGGACAACAAAAATACTACACTTTATGTCGCCATTGCAGATGTCAGCGAATATGTAACACCATTTGGGACAATAGACAATGAAGCTATTTATAGAAGTTTTAGCATCTACCTTCCACATCGTTCTATTCCAATGCTTCCTCGTCAGCTAAGCGAAACTCTTTGTTCACTTCAACCTGATGTTGATAGACTTGCATATGTTTTTGAAATTAAACTAGACCTAGATACTCTTGAAGTTGTAAAGTCAAAAGTTTATGAAGCAATTATTCACTCACAAAGACGCTTTAACTATGAAGAAATAGATAGTTTTTTTGAAGGAAAGCTAGAAGCGAAGAATACTTCTGAAAAAGAAATATTTTCTTGGATAAAACAACTACGACCTATCACAGATGCTTTAAAAGTTAAAAGATTAAAAATTGGTTATGACTTTCGCTCAAATGAATTAGAAATGAAAATTGATGAAAATTCAAATATATGCTCTACAACCTTTGCTGAGGAGACACCTTCGCATGGGCTGATTGAAGATTGTATGCTTTTAGCAAATAAAGAAGCAGCATCCCAATATACTAGAGGAATATTTAGGATTCATGAATCACCAAGTCAAGCAAAACTTCAAATACTTTATCAAGAATTAGCTGGTATTGGAATGTCTATTGATATAAAGAACTCTATAAAAGAAACTATTACAGATATTCAAAATCAAGCAAGAGTCATGGATTTGGAATCAGAAGTAGATACTCTTATTATTCGTTCACAGATGCAAGCTAAATATGCTCCTCTGAATTCAGGACACTTTGGACTTGGATTTGAAGCATATACACACTTTACTTCACCAATTAGAAGGTATTCAGACCTTATCGTTCATAGACTTTTAAAAGCTATAAACAACAAGGATACCCAAGAAGGATCTTATGTCCTTAGAAATATAGAAGCTCTAAGTATGACAATTAGTGAAAAAGAGAGAGAAGCAAGTACTATAGAAGTAGAATTTCAACAAAGAAAATTTGCTCGTTGGGCGAATGAGAATTTAGACAAAGAATTTAAAGCTCGTATAACAGCAACAGAACCTGAATTTAGAGCTGAGATACATGATGATATAACAGGGGCAAGAGTTCTTATTACAGATGCTAACAATGCCGTACTTTTTCAAGATGTAAATGTGTTAATTGATAAAGTAGATATAGCTAAAGCTAAAATATTTGCTCATGTTCTAAAGACTGAAGATGTATAAAAGTGAGCTAGATAAACATATACAAAATTCTAGCGTCTCTAATAACTTTGTATTTTATGGAGAGAGTAGTTTTCTGATTGATACTTACACAAAGATGCTTAGCAATATAGAAGAGTCATCAGCACTTATTTTTTACTATGATGAATATAATTTTAAAACTGCAAAAGCTCATCTCTCACAAGCTTCTTTGTTTGGTGGGATTAATGTTTTAGTTATAAAAAGCGAAAAAAAAGTTCCAAAAAAAGAGTTAGATGAGCTTATAGACCTTTGTGAGAAGAATCAAGATAATTTTTTTATCTACGCATACTATGGAAGCGATCATAAAACATACAACAAAGCCTTTAGTAAAAAAAGCACAATGAGTGTTAGATTTTTTAATCCAAATCAGAGTGAAGCTATTAATATTGTCTCAAATGTTGTAAAAGAAAAGAATGTGAATATGGATAAATATTCTATAGCACATCTTTTAAATATTCATAATGGTGATGTTGCTTTGGCATGCAATGAGATTGATAAATTCAGAGTATACGACAAAGTAATTACAACCAAGGACATAGAGCAGCTAGTATCTGGTTTGGCTGAAATCAGTATGGATGATATGATTAAAAAAATACTTAGTAAAAAAGATTTTACACAAGATTTAAACAATTTACTTCAACATGGAGAGGACGAAATAAGAATAGTTACAGCACTTACAGCCTATCTTACACAACTTTATATGTTTAACATCTATATAAGAGTAAATGGGGCACCAAACGCCTTAGAAATACTTGGATACCCTGCTCCAAAATTTGTTGTTGATGAAAAAGCTGCACTATCTTTAAAGTTTAAACCCAATACATATTATAAACTTCATTCACTTCTACTAGAAAGTGAGCTCAAAATGAAAAATTCAGGTGTTGATAAAAGTGCTATATTACTATCAACACTAATAAGAGTTCAAACGCTATTATAAAAATATAAATTTATTAAAAACTAAAAGAGTGATGTAATTTCAAGGGGTCTAACGAGGAAGCGTACTATAAAGTACGTGACGAGTGTAACGACGCAAAAAAGTGCGTCGCTATTTTAGTTTTTGTCTTGATTTACAATTTTGTTTGAACCAATCCATGGCATCATGTCACGAAGTTTATTTCCAGTAACAGTAATTAATTTTGTTTTGTCATTGTTACGCTCAGCATGCATACGAGGATAACCAGCCTGACCTTCAAGGATAAAGTCTTTAGCAAATCTACCGTCTTGAATCTCTTTTAAGATTTCTTTCATCGCAGCTTTAGACTCAGCATTAATAACACGTTTTCCAGAAACATAATCACCATACTCAGCAGTGTTAGAGATTGAATATCTCATATCAGCGATTCCACCCTCAAACATTAAATCTACAATTAGTTTAAGTTCATGTAAACACTCAAAGTATGCCATTTCAGGAGCATAACCAGCTTCTGTTAAAGTTTCGAAACCAGCTTCTACTAAAGAACAAACACCACCACAAAGTACAGCTTGCTCACCAAAAAGGTCAGTTTCAGTTTCATCTTTAAAAGTAGTTTCAATAATAGCTGTACGTCCACCACCAATTGCAGATGCATAAGAAATAGCTAATTCTTTTGTGTCTCCACTAGGGTCATTAGCAACAGCGATAAGGTCAGGAATACCACCACCACGTACAAATTCAGAACGTACAGTATGCCCTGGTGCTTTTGGTGCAATCATAGTAACGTTGATATCTGAAGCTGGAATAATACTACTATAGTGAATGTTAAAACCATGACCAAATGCGATTGTATCACCAGCTTTTAGGTTTGGTTCTATTTCTTCTTTATAAATCTTAGCTTGATTTTCATCTGGAAGAAGAATCATAATAAAGTCAGCTGCAGCAGTTGCTTCAGCAACAGTAAGTACTTCAAAGTTTTTTGCTTCAGCTTTAGCCCAAGATGAACCATTTTTACGAAGACCAACACAAACTTCTACACCACTATCTCTTAAGTTTTCTGCGTGAGCATGCCCTTGAGAACCAAAACCAATCATTGCTACTTTTTTGCTTCTGATTAAGTCTAAATTTGTATCTTTATCGTAATAAACGTTTAATGCCATTATTTTTTCCTTGAATAATATTAAGCTTAATTGCTTAAGAAATTTTCCGCATTATACTAGAATAAAGTAAAAACTTTTATAATGCGACTAGTTTTTGTTAAAAATAAGGAAAAAAATGAAAAAAATGAATCTTTTTAGTGAAATAATCATAAGCGATAAGTTAACATTATTACAAGCAATTAATTCATCGAATCTTTTTGGTATTGATATATATGGAAAAATTAAATACGAGCCATTTGTTAATAGTGATATATTTATTTATAAAGGAAAGCCAGATATTACAAGTGATTTTAAAAAAGTTTTAGGAAAAAACTATCAAATAGTAGAAGATGAAAATAGAGTTCTTATAAAAGCTTTTTCTAATTGGCAAGAACTTATAGGAATAAATACTCCAAGGGCTTCTTATGATGACACTACTGCTGATGGTGTTGGGGAGTTTTCAGATCAAGAGCTAGAAAACATTGGGTGGCATGCTACTGAATTTAATATAAAGTACAGAACTTTAGTAGAACTTTTAGAAGAAAAGTGCGAAGGCACTATACTTTGTATAGAACAAGAAGAGCCATATCAATTTAGTGGGCTTGGTTTTTTAAGTGACAACATAGAAGCAAAAAGAGTCTTGTTTGACTTTTGCCAAAACAAGATAAAAGATATGCTCAAAAATGATTCAGATTATAAAAAAGGGAATCTAGATGCTGATGAAGAAGATGCTGCAAAGTTTTTTAAAGTTATTTAGTCTTTTTTATATTTAATGCGAAGTAAATATCTCTGTAAAATTATCATAGCAGAGATGGAGTCTATTCGTCCATCACGAATATACTTTATCTCTCCCTTCATCATATTTTCAGCTTCAACAGAGCTTCCTGCTTCATCTTGATATATAAGCTCACCCTGAAAATCAACAAGATTCATAAAATGTGCTATTCGTCTTCGCATCTCATCTTCACTACTTCCACCAAGGGGAATACCAATAACAACAGCGTCTACTTCCCACTCATTTATTACTTTCTTAACATCAGCAGATGCTTGATCCCGATTTTTTCTTATAACAGCAGGTAAAGGAGTTACGATATCTTTGTGTGCAGAATAAGCCAAGCCAATTCTCTTCAATCCTAAATCAATAGCAATATACTTCATTATTCTTCTTTTATTTATAAAATATATGAGCAAAGCCCATTTATTTTGTGCTAGCCGCTAAGGCACTAAAGCAAGCTTTTTAAGCTTTAGAAAAATAAACTTATTTTCCTAAACAGAAACTGCCAAACATTTTGTCTAGCATCTCATCATTTTCAAATGGTCTAGTTATAGATGCCATCTCTTTTATTGCTTCATTAAGATGAAAAGAAAATATTTCAAGTTCTTGGTCTTGAAGTGGTAAATAAGCTTCTTCTATATTTGTTAGAGTGTTTTGTACAGCAGATATTTGTCTTTGAGATATCAGCATGATTTCATCAGAAGAATTAGTAGTGTCCATTATATTTTCAAGAAATTTGATAAGGGAATCCACTCTATCTTTAGAATTTAGCTCTAAATCAAAAGTTAAATCTCTAGAGATAAATTTAGACTCTAAATCAATCTTATTTTTTATATATATGACATATTTGTCTTTTGTGTTAGAATCAATTAAGCTAAGTATCTGCTTATCTTCACTGTCCATCTCGCGAGAAGAATCAAACATCGCTACAACTATATCACTCTGTTCAATAGCTTCAAGACTTCTCTGAATTCCTATACGTTCTATCTCATCATTAGCTTCTCGGATACCTGCAGTATCTACTATACGAATTAGATGAGTTCCAATTTTAACTTGTTCTTCTATAGTGTCTCTAGTAGTTCCAGCTATTTCACTAACAATAGCGCGACTGTAGTTTAGTAAGCGATTAAGAAGAGAACTTTTCCCTACATTTGGTTTACCAATTATAGCAACTTTAAAGCCTTGCATAAGCCCTTCTCTAGCCTTAGATGCTATTAGTGTACTCTCAAGGCTTTCTTTAAGCTCATCAAGTTTTACTTGAATTTGAGTTACTAAATCTTGAGGTAAATCTTCTTCTGCATAATCAATACTAACCTCTGAAAACGCGAGTATATGAATTATATCATCACGAATATTTTCTATATACTCTTTTAGAGACCCTTTCATTTGAGCAGCTAATATCTTAGCAGCATCTTCACTTTTTGCTTCTATAAGTCCAGCTATTGCTTCTGCCTCACTAAGATCAATACGACCGTTAAAAAATGCGCGCTTAGAAAATTCACCTGCAGTTGCAAGTCTGGCTCCGGCATCTAAAGTAGCTTTTAAGATGCTTTGAGCAACTATAAAACCGCCATGACACTGAATTTCAACAACATCTTCTGCAGTAAATGAAAAAGGAGCTTTAAAATAGATAACAATCGATTCATCAATAAGTTCATTTTCCTTATTATGAATAGTTGTTAATGTTGCGTATCTTGGAGAAAATTCTTTTTTTTGTGTGAGTTTTTTAGCAATCTCTAAAGCGCTATCACCGCTTATACGAATAATAGCGATAGAGCCTATACCATTTGCAGTTGCAATGGCTGAAATAGTATCAGATGTCATTTTAGTTAGTGTGATAATCGTTTATGATTATATATTTTAATCCATCGCGTGTTGAACGAATAGCTACATATTTATCAGGATAAATATCACGAAGCTCTCTTAGAGCAATCTGAACAAGAACACCATCTAAAACTTTTGTTTGTGCTCTTCCATCTCTGTTGACTATCTCTTTTACCCCAGTTAAATATCTAGAAACTGACTCTTCTTGATTTTTCAAGAATTCTGCAATTTCTAAACGAAGTTGAAGTTGATATTTTGTGTTAATCCAATTAAATATCATATAAGAAAGTGCCTTATATCTATAACCTTCTTTACCTATAAGAAGTGCAGCATCTTCTCCTTTAAACTCTATAAGAAGCGTATTTTCATCATAAACACTAACTTCTATATTATCTATTTTAAAACAAATTGAACTAAATAGTTTATTAATATCTATTTTAACAATTTTTGCAATATCTGCAGTTGATTTTAGATCTTCGCAATCTTGGTTATCAAATTCATCATCGTAATCAGCAAGATATGATGTTACATCGTCTTCCTCATCTTCATCGTCTTGTGTACTTACAAAAGATTGAGGCATAATCGTGTTGTTTAAAATGCGATGGTAATCCGCACTCTTTTTTTGAATTTCTTCTTTTTTTTCTTTTACAACTGGTTTCTCTTGCTTTTTAACCTTATGAGCTTTAGGTTTTTTAGGTTCATCGTGATTTTTTTGTTTTTGTGGTGGAAGTACTTCTTTTATTTGCTCAAGTAAACTTTCAACTTTTGCTTCTTGAGTTGGCTCAATGATACTAGCTGACTCTACATCTTTAATCGCTACTACAATTGCATTCTTTTTAAATAATCCTAAAAAACCACTACTTGGATACTGCACAACTTCAATTTTAAGTTGAGTAACAGAACACTCCAATGTAGAAGCAGCATCTTTATATGCTCCTTCTAAAGTAGTAGATTCTATCTTAATCATCATTCTTTCCAGTAGATTTTTTTGAACTTTTATTGTCTATTTTTTTATTTTCCATCTCTTTATGTTCCATTTTATGTGCATGGTCACTGTCAGCTATTTGCGTTTCTTTAGCCTTCTTAAATTTTCTGTTTACCATAGTCTGCTGAGCAATTGAGAAAAGATTATTTACAAACCAGTAAAGTACAAGACCTGATGGAAATGATAGGAAGAAGAAAGTAAAAATTACTGGTAAGTACTTAAATACTTTTTCTTGCATAGGATCTGTAAAGTTATTTGGTGTAAGTCTTTGTTGAAAGAACATTGAAGCACCCATAAGAATAGGTAAAATGTAGAAATCATCCATACGAGAAAGATCTGTTACCCATAACATAAATGGAGCACCTTGAAGCTCAACAGCATTTAAAAGTACACGGTAGATTGCGAAAAATACAGGGATTTGTAATATCATTGGCAAACATCCACCAAGTGGGTTTGCATTATGTTTTTTATACATATCCATAACCGCTGCATTCATACGTTGTGGATCGCCTTTATATTTTGCCTGAACTTCCTTGATTTTTGGAGAAATCTCTTTGATTTTCTGCATAGAAACCATACCCTTATAAGTTAAAGGATAAAGTATTGCTCTAATTATAAGAGTAAGTGCAATAATTGACCAACCCCAGTTACCAAAGATTCCATGTAACCATGAAAGTAGTTGAAAAAGTGGCTTTGAAGCAAATGTAAACCAACCATATTCAATAGCATTTGTAAGAACAGGCTTAATATTTTCTAGTACTTTATACTCTTTTTGTCCTACATAACCATGAAACGTCATATTCTGAAGTGCATCAAAATATACAACCGGATTATCATCTCTATCTCTCTCGATAATAATATTTGTATCTTTAGCAAAACCATACATGATTGAAGCAGAGTATTGATCAAATGCTGAAACAAGCTCAACTCCATTAAAAGTTTTTCTGCCTTCAGCATCTCCATCTTCAATAATAGTTAATAGCTCTTCATCAGTATAAACCATCGCCCCTGTAGCGCTCATCATTTGCTCAGTTTCATTAACTTTTGGTCTTTGACCTAGATATATAAAATATCTTTTATCTTCTGAAAGTGAAACTGTTGCGTCGTAATGACCATCAGGGAAAAAAGTAAGTTCTTTAGTTACTATCAATGAAGATAATTTTTGAGTTAATGTTATTTTTTGAGCTTGACCATCTAAAGCTATCTTATCTATGCTTGCACTATAAGCAACTTTCATAGCTTCACTGTTTAGAGTTTCATCTAAAAATCTAATAAAAAGTGGTTTCATACCATTAGCAGGAATTAGTTGAGCATTCCCACCCTCTTTAGTATTAAACTTTTCTTGTAATAATTCTTTTGAACTAATACGACCTAGTGTGTCTATTTTTAAAATAAAGTCTTTATTTGTTATTGTAGAAATTGTGTTTACAGCATTTGAAGCATACTTTTCAACTTCTGAAACACTATGTCCAGTAGTTTGATCTATATTTTTTGAAGTAACTTGTGTTGATACAACACCTTGCGTTTGTTCTGTTTTATTGTTAGCCGCTAACTTTTCTGGCTCCGCTGGTGGAAAAATAGCTGTATAAGCTACGAAAAATACTATTGACAATGCTACTGCTAACATTAGTCTTTGGTTTGCTGTTAATTTGTCTAACACATTTACCCTTTAAATGAAAAATTTTTTATTATGTGAAAACGGTTTTTTTTACTTGGAACCAACCAATACTTTATAGAATCAACCCCTAATTTTGTGGGCTTTACAGACAGTTTGTCAAGTAGTGGATATTCAATGCCACCCTCAAATAATTGATTACAACGAAGTATTCTAATCAAACTGTGGTAAAAAGCACTTGAAATGGAATTGTTTTCGAAGTTAATTCGTGCAAATTCACTACAAGTTGGGTAATATCTACAACTTCCATAACCGATAAGAGTAAAAAACTTTTGATATAACCACAAAAGTTTAAGTAATATTGTTCTTAACATTGAGGATTTTCTTTAAAACTTCTAGATTTATCTAAAACTTTTTTAAAATCATTTGTAAGATCTTGGTGAGAAATATCATTGATTGATAGTTTTGCCACGAAAACATATGTACCATCTTCTAGTTGTGGAGAATATTCACAGAAGAGAGCTCTAAGTCTTCTTTTAGCTCTATTTCTTTTAACTGCATTACCAATTTTCTTAGTAGCAGTAAAACCAACTTTGTGAATTGTTTTTTTAGGGAGATAGAAAAGCACCACACTTTGTGTGTGAGTGTTCTTTCCTTTTTTGTATATATACTGAAACTCTTTGTGTTGTTTCAGCGTTGAAGAACCGCCTAAACAGTCAATCTTTTACGACCTTTTGCACGACGACGGTTAATTACATTACGACCATTCTTTGTAGCCATTCTAGCTCTAAAACCGTGAGTTCTTTTTCTCGGTGTATTATGAGGTTGGTATGTTCTTTTCACGACATATCCTTCTTTAAAATTAAGTCCGCAATGATACGGAGTTATTACTTAAAGTCCGGTTAAGGTTTACATAAATGTTGTTTAACTCTAAATTAACAGATAAAATATTATAATTATATCAAAAGAGCAACTACTCTATGAAATGCTACTAATTAGAGTAATTAAAAAGTAAGTAAATTTAATAAATCTTAGTCATATGGATGGAAATGCATTTTAAAACAAAGTTTTATATAACTGTACTTATCAGCTTTACATTTTTATCTTATTCCATATATATTGACAATAAAAATGTTACTACTACAAACAATATAATAAAAAGCATTGAAGCACAGCTCTCTGAATCAACAAATGACATCATAAATAAAAAAATACTATTGCTTAAAAGTACAAACGATGAAAGACTTGAATATACACTATATATCTTTATTCTTGCATTTTTGCTAATCCTTATAGCTATATATAAACTATCAAAGCATGACTCTGAGACTGAGAAAGAAATATCCAAAAAAACTAATGAGTTATATCTAAAGACAAATACACATTTTTTAAGTGGACTTCCAAATAGAAATAAATTCTTTGACGATTCGTATATATATAAATTTAAACAAATAGCACTTCTAAACATAGATAAGTTTCAAAAATTTAATGATGTTTATGGCGAAGAGATAGGTAATATAGCCCTTAGACTAACTGCTGAGTTTTTAAGTTCAGCATTTAATGGCAGTAATACCGTCCTTTATCATATCAGTGGAGATGAATTTATAGTTGCTACAAAAGACTCAACAAAACTAAATAATACTCACTTTATAGAAAAAATAGAAAATATTTTAAAAATGTATAAAAAAGAAAATTTTATTTACGAAGATAAAACATTTACTTTTATGATGAGTGCTGGTTTAGCATTTAGTGGATCAAATAAAATGTTAGCTTACGCAGATATGGCATTAAAAGATGCTAAAAAAAGAAATGTTCAAATATCAATATTTAATGATGACAAAGAACTTGAGACAATTCATAAAGAAGATATAGAGTATCACACAAAACTATTATATGCCTTGGAAAATAAAAATGTTATAACATATTTTCAGCCAATTTCACCAATTCAGGACTCTTCACTTGATATAAAATACGAATCTCTTGTGAGAATTATAGAAGAAGATGGAAATGTTATCCCTCCATTTAAATTTATTGATGTAGCAAAACAAAATCGTATCTACCATAAAGTTACAAAAGCAGTTATCGAGCACACACTTAACAAAGTATCTGAGTATCAAGTTCCATGTTCTTTTAACCTCTCAATGGAAGATATTGAGAATAACAGAACAGTAGAGATGCTATATAAAATATTTGATGATTACAACTACAACAATCTTTTAACGATAGAACTTCTTGAGACTGAAGAGTTTAAAAATTATACTCGAGTATATGATTTTTGTATAAAAGTTCGTTCTTATGGAATAAAAATAGCACTAGACGACTTTGGAGCTGGTTATTCTAACTTTTCACATGTACTAAATTTGCCAATTGATTATATTAAGATAGATGCTTCACT
The DNA here is from genome assembly GCA_047633475.1 of Sulfurimonas sp. Taxonomy (GTDB): domain Bacteria; phylum Campylobacterota; class Campylobacteria; order Campylobacterales; family Sulfurimonadaceae; genus Sulfurimonas. The sequence continues at coordinate 8,436 of JBLIEY010000030.1, read as the reverse complement.
AATCTCAAATATTGATAGAGATGTTCATTCTCAGATAATGGTTGAGACTATAGTTAGTTTAGCAAAAAAGCTAAACATTTATACTATTGCAGAATTTGTGTCCTCTAAAGAGATTCTAAATGTTGTTAAAAGGCTAGATGTAGATTATGCTCAAGGATATTATATTGGTAAGCCAGAAACACTAGAAATACATATCCCATATCTATAGTTAAAATATTTTGTAAATCCTTACACTAATGTAAGGATTACTCAACTCTAACTTTTATTTCACCATTTTGCATATCAAACAAAACTTTTGAACCTTCTTTGACTATGCCTTCAAGAATTAGTTCAGCAAGTCTATCTTCAACTATCTCATACAAAGCACGTTTAAGTGGTCTAGCACCATAAACTGGGTCGAATCCAGCTTCTGCTATATATGCCTTTGCACTATCGCTTAAAGTAAGCTCTATATCTCTTTGCTCAACTTTTTTTCTAATATCACTAAAGAAGATTTCTACAATATCTATAATTTGCTCACGACCAAGAGCATTGAAGATTACAATATCGTCAAGTCTGTTTAAAAACTCTGGCTTAAAGGCAAGCTTTAACTCACTCATAACCATTTCATTTAGCTCAGCAGATGCTTGATTATTAATGATTTTATCACTTGCAATATTTGATGTTAGAATGATTATAGTGTTGCTAAAATCAACCGTAACACCTTTGTTATCAGTTAGTCTTCCATCATCTAAAACTTGTAGCAATATGTTAAAAACATCTGGATGTGCTTTTTCTACCTCATCAAATAGTATAACACTATATGGTTTTCTTCTTACAGCTTCTGTAAGTTGGCCACCTTCTTCATAACCGACGTACCCAGGGGCTGCACCAACCAAACGTGAAACAGCATGTTTTTCCATATACTCACTCATATCTATACGAATCATTGCATCTTCGCTATCAAATAAAAACTTCGCCAATGTTTTAGCTGTTTGCGTTTTACCAACACCAGTAGGACCTAAAAATAAAAAACTTCCTATTGGAGTGTTTGCATCTGAGAGTCCAGCTTTGTTTCTTTTTATAGCACGAGAAACTGCATGTATTGCTTTTGTCTGTCCAACTACTTCTTTGTTTAACTCAGCTTCAACATTTAAGATTTTTTCTTTATCACCTTGGAGCATTTTTGTCACGGGAATATTAGTCCATCTTGATATGATAGAAGCTATTGAGTCTTCATCAACGCTGTTTTTTAAAAGAGTACCTGCTTCTTGTAATTTCTCCCAATTAGAGTTTATCTTTTTTTCTTCTTCTAAAAGAGCTGGAATTTCACCGTACTCAATCTCTGCAGCGCGGTTAAACTCAGAGTTTGACTTAGCCATATGTGCTTCTTTTCTTTTCTTTTCTATCTCATTTTTGATTCCTGATATCTTCTCAAAAACTTCTTTCTCTGTAGAAAACTGTGCTTCTAAAGTTCTAACTTCTTCATCTACATCTGCTAACTCTTTGTCAATCTCACCAAGTCTTTTCTCATTTGCTGGTGTTTTTTCCATCTTAAGTGCTTCTTTCTCAACACGAAGTTCTGAACTTTTTCTTTTTGCAGCTCCAAGTACATTTGGCTCTGATTCTATTTGCATCTTAAGCTCAGCTGCTGCTTCATCTATAAGGTCTATCGCTTTATCTGGCAAAAATCTATCTGCTATGTATCTATCAGATAATTTTGCAGCAGCTACAAGAGCACTGTCTGTAATAGTAACATTGTGATGAGTTTCTAAACGCTCTTTTATCCCACGTAAAATTTGAAGAGTCTGGTTTACTGTAGGTTCAGCTAAAGTAATCGGAAGAAATCTTCTTTGAAGTGCCATGTCTTTTTCAAAATACTTTCTATACTCTTTTAAAGTTGTAGCACCAATAGTATGAAGTTCACCACGAGCAAGCGCTGGTTTTAAGATATTTGCAGCATCCATACTACCCTCACTTGCCCCTGCTCCTACAATAGTGTGAATCTCATCTATAAATAAAATAACATTTCCACTTTTCTTAACTTCATCAATAACAGATTTTAGTCTATCTTCAAACTCTCCTCTGTATTTTGCACCTGCTATCAATGCACTCATATCAAGAGCAATTAGTCTTTTATTTTGAAGTGAAGTCGGAACTTTGTTATCACTAATACGTTGTGCTAAACCCTCAACTAAAGCTGTTTTACCAACTCCAGGTTCACCTAAAAGCATAGGATTATTTTTTGTTTTACGTATAAGTATCTGCATCATACGAGTTATCTCTTCATCTCTTCCTATGACTGGAGATAGTTTCCCTTCTCTAGCTTCGGCAGTTAAATCAATTCCATACTTAGCTAAAGATTCCAATGTTTCATCAGAACTTTGAGAGTCTATTTTTCCTCCAGCTCGTGAAACTTCTATATTTTTAGCAAGTTCTGATACATCAATATACTTGTTAAGTATACTTGAATACGGCTCATTTTTAAGATTTGCTAATATATATGTATCTACAGCTAAAAATGTATCTCCATTTTTTGTCATAAGTCCAACACTATTTTCCAATGTGCGAACAAAGTCTTTAGATAATTTTACATTTTCTTTTGATACAACTGAGGATTTTGGTAGTTTTTCACTTAGACTTTTTACATCCAACTCAATTGCAACTTTATCAATATTCATCTTGTTAAACATTTGATTTAGTACCGAATTCGAGTTAGTAAGTAATGCCCACAAAAAATGTATACTAGTCACTTCCTGATTCTTATTATGCAATGCCAACGAGATAGAAGACTCTATAGCTTCCGTCATATTATGTGTTAGTTTTTCAAAAATATTATTCATAAAATTTCCTTAATTAATATAAAGTAATTATATCTAATTGAGTCTATCCATGTCAAGTTAGTTTAGTCTATCATCATGAGAAGACAATTTATATGTTAATTAGTTTCTTTATAATATAATTTCAAAAAATTTAGGAATTAATATGCCCACAATTATAGAAGCAATACAAAATCGTTCATCAAAAAGAGCATACCTTCCAAAAGTTGTATCTAAAGAAATTCAAGAAAAAATCCTAAGAGCTGCTGCTATGACACCAAGTGGAGCAAACATGCAACCTTGGATTGTTTATGCGATTAGTGATAAAGAGGTACTTAAAAACATCGGAGATGCTATTATCCAAGAGATGGAAGCTGGAGTAAAGAATGCCCAGTTTATACAATATTACCCTGTTAAATGGAAAAATCCTTACAAAAAACGTCGTATGGAAACAGGAGTTGGTCTATATACTCTAATGGATGTAGGTAGAAAAGATATAGAAAAAAGAACTAAAATGTGGCACGATAATTTTAGGTGGTTTGGTGCGTCTACTGTATTTTTCGTATTCACTGATGAAGCTTTAATTGATGAAGCACAGGGTGTTCTTATAGACTGTGGAGCATACATGCAAAGTTTAATGCTAGCTGCTAAAGCATTCGATTTAGATACTTGTCCACAAGGGGCAACTACAGAGTTTGGAAAAGTTGTAGCAAATGTGTTAGATGCTCCAGATAATTTAGCACTTTTATATAGTGTAGTTATTGGTTATGCTGATGAGGATGCAAAGATAAACTCTTATCAACCCTCACGAATTCCTTTAGAAGATAACGTAACTTTTATTTAACGTTTAGTGGGCTTAACGCCCTAAAAAGATTTTAAGGCTTAGTTCTTTTTTTTCATATCTTTCTAGCATACTCTCATTCCCAGTAACTCCACCACTATGAATATATAATATTTCTTCATCTGTCTGATCTAAAAGAGCTTCCCACATTCCTGGAGAATAAAGTAAATCAAATTCTATGCCAGATGCCAAAGTTTTTTTATAAATATCAAAAAACTCAGGATAAAGTTTTCCAAAATGATGTTTTTTTGAAGGTTCTAGTATTACAAGATTCTCTGGCAAGGAATGTAATGCTTGCATCTGCTCTTTTAGATATGAAACATCTCCTACACAAGGCGTAGTGTAAACTTTATATTCAGGAAGAGCCAAAGCTAAAAATAGTGCAGTTGTTCCAGTCCCAGATGGAGTAGCAAGAGATTTAACTTTTAAATTAGCATCTCTTATCTCATTAGCTAATACTCTGAGGCCTTCTTTGGCTTCAATTATAGCTCCACCTTGGTCTATTAAAAATGTTTTTTCGTCTGTGTTAAATGTTAAAGAAGCTATGTAATCTCTATAAAATTCTGCTGTTATTTCTTTGTGAATCATTCCAAGATTAAGGGAGTGAAAATAGTTTCCAGATGGTTTATTTTTTTGAGTTTGACTTATTGGTTTTGTGTAATAAGTAAATTCCCAGCCTTTATTTTTACACATTGCTGAAATAGCAAGCATAGCATTTGACTGAGTTCCACCGTAGGAGATAATTTTTCTTAATTGGTTTGGTGGAGTTTGTAAAAGTGTATATAATTTACGGTATTTATTTCCTGCTAAAAAGGGATCTATTAAATCATCTCTTTTAACATAAAAGGCTCTCCCCTCTAATGAAATTTTAGAGATAGGAGAGGGATTCATATATTTATTTAATAGTTGCTTTATTTTTAAGTTCTAACATTTTCTTTTGCATTACAACTTTGAATTGTTCCATTTTTAGTCTTTGTTCTATAAAAGACTTAACTTCTGTAAACGCTAATGTTTTTTTAGCTTTTTTAGCTTCTAAATAAATAACATGATAACCAAACTGTGTTTTCACGGGCTCAGTAACTGTTCCTACTTGCATAGTAAAAACTTTGTCATCAAACTCAGGAACCATTTGTCCTTGAGCAAAGAAACCTAAGTCCCCACCTTTTGGTCCACTAGGGCCTGTTGATTTTGCTTTTGCTAATTCAATTACTTTTGCTTTAAGAGCTTGACCTTTTAAAGATTTTAAAGATTTAACAATATCAGTTGCCTCTGCTTCTGTTTTTACAAGAATGTGACGAGCATGTACTGTCTCTTTTTCGTTAAACTCTTCTTTGTTTTTATCATAATAATTTTTTAATTCTTTATTTGATACTTCAACTTTATCAAGTTGAAGTTTTTGCCAAACTTGAATAGCTAATTCTTTTTCAACTCTTTTTTGAACTTTTGCATATTCAGTTACAAAGTCTTTAGTTTTTAAAACACCAGTTTTTTTAGCATCTTCAAAAACTAACTCTTTAGCTATTAATTGTTCTAGAACTTGTTTTCTGAACTCTGCTTGTTTTGCAGGTGGAACTTGGTTGAATCTACCTTGAGTCGCGTTCATTAATGCAGTATCTACATCTTCTTGTGTGATTTGTGTACCATTCACTGTAATTAAAGTAGCTGCACTTACTAGTGTGCTCGTAATTAAAAGTGTTGCAACGATTTTCGTAATTTTCATCATGAGTAATTCCTTTTAGTTAAAAAATTTTAGTCACTTTATACTAACCGTTATTAAACAGATATAACTTTTAGGTATTTATACAGTGTATTTTCCAATTTTCTACGAGTTAAAGGTTTTGAAATGTAGTCATCTAGACCTTCATTTAGTAACATTTCTTTATCCCCTTCCATCGCCATTGCTGTCAAAGCTACTATAGGTGTTTTATAATTTAAGGTACTTGGTTCTTTTATCTCTTTAGCCGCATCAATTCCATTTTTCTCTGGCATGTCAATATCCATAAAAACTATATCATATCTGTTTTTTCCACATAGTTGTACTGCCTCATTTCCATTAGAAGCAGTAGAAACTATAATATTATACTTTTGTAACAGTATTTGGATTAGTCTTTGATTTATGAGGTTATCTTCAACAACTAATGCAGATATATTATCTCTTAGGCTCTTTGTATGCTCAACTGTTGGAACTAAAGTTTTGTTATATATTTTATTTAACTGTTTTGAGACAAAACTTGGTAGAAATGGCTTCCTAAATACTCCATCTACAATATATGTAAGTTTAGTTAGAAGTTTTTCATTCTCATCTAGTATTAAGATAACAGGAACTTTTTTAAAGTAAGTTCCAAGTTCTAGCATCCATGATGAGTCTTTTTGATTTGCAATTATATAGAGTGTGTCAATACCATCATAAACATTTGCGTCCAGAATATTTGACTTTAGTACATCTATAGCAAAAGCACGTAAATATATAGTCAAAAAATTTGCCTCATCAACTCTTGAAGGCTCAAGTAATAAAACTTTTACTCTTTTTTTAGGCATCAGTTTATATGATTGACCAACTGAGTCTTTAAAATTAATGGTAAAGTTAAAGTAACTACCATAACCTTCTTCACTTTGAATTTTTAACTCAGAACCGAGTAAACTCACTAAACCATGAGAAAGGCTAAGCCCTATTCCAAGTCTCTCATCTGCTTGACTTCCTGCAATAAAGGGTTCTGTAATAAGAGCTATTTGCTCGTTGGCTATGCCCTTTCCATTGTCTTTTACACTAAAACTTATACTACAGTTACCATTTAACTGCCTCTTTAATAGCTTAACCTCTATGACTATTCTGCCCCCTCTTGGGGTAAACTTAATAGCATTTTGTATAAGGGAGTTCATTACCTGTTTTATTTTTCTAAAATCAGCATTTAGTTCATTTGGGAGTTTAGGGTCTATAAATGCAAAAACACGTACTCCTTTATTTTGGGCAACTGAAGTAAAGTTATAAGATATTTTTTCCATCTCACTAGAAAGAGAAAAAACAGAAGGGTTAAGCTTTAACCTTCCTACTTGCATCTGAGAGAGGTCTAGTAGTGTCTCAATATTAGACATCAGATTTTTAGATGAACGGTTAATCATCTCTAAGTATTCTATTTGCCGCTTATCCAAGTTAGTTTGCTCTAGTAGTTCAATAAATCCAAGTATTCCGTTCATTGGCGTTCTAAACTCATGTCCAATATTTGATAAAAACTTTGATTTTAATTTTTCAACTTCTTTAATTTTCAACTCTGCTATTTGTAGTTTAGTTACATCTTTTAACTCTAAGATATAAAAACCTTTTACACTAGTTACTGACTGACATTTTGCATTTATTGTAAGTATTTCATTGCCATGAGTGGATAGCGTAAGGTTATAACCATCTTTTTTGTATTTTTTTATATAATCTAGCCAGCTTTTATCATCATCTGTAAATATATCTTCACTTTCACTTAAAAATAGTTCTCTAATACTTTCATATTTACTACGGAATTCTTCTATATTTTGAAAACCAAAAGTAATGTTAAATAGCTTGTTTGCACTTATCCAACCATCTTCTTCTGTAAAAAACAACATCATAGAACTGTTTGAGTCAACAATATTCCAAAGCAAATCTTTTGTAAAATAATTACTAAAGTGATGTTTTGAGGCTAACTCTTCTTTTGGTTTTTTAAAAAATGAAAATATACCCATTATGATTACCTTTTAAAATAATTATTTTGATTATATCATATATGTCGCTAAAATACTGTCCATGAAAAAAGCAACAAAAAAAGAAATTTTAGAGATTCATCAACGTTTTATTGATAGATATAGTGACGCAGTTACTGAGCTTGAATATAAGAATGCTTATGAGCTTGTAGTGGCTGTATCACTCTCTGCTCAATGTACAGACAAGAGAGTTAATATTATAAGCACTGAACTATTTAAAAAATACCCAAGCCCACAAGAATTAGCAAATGCAGATATAAATGAGCTTAAAGCTCTCATTAACAGCTGTTCATTTTTTAACAATAAAGCTAAAAATATTATTGCAATGGCTAAGAGAGTTGTTGAAGTTTATGGTGGTGAAATACCCATGGATGAAAAAGAACTGATAACACTTGGTGGAGTTGGTCAAAAAACAGCGAATGTCGTAATGATAGAGTATACTGGAGCTAATCTTATGGCTGTTGACACACATGTATTTAGAGTTTCTCATAGACTTGGTCTAAGTGATGATAAAACAGCTATTAAAACAGAAGCTACTCTTGTAAAAAAGTTTAAAAACAACCTTCATGCTTTACATCAGGGGATGGTGCTTTTTGGTCGATATATTTGTACTGCTAAAAATCCAAAATGTGAAGAGTGCTTTTTAACAGAACTTTGTAAAACAAAAGAAACTTTTAAAGTTTAGCTATATTGGTATAACAAATGCTTAAATCTACTTATGATTAAAACACTTCTACTTATATTAACAATGATAATTTTAAACGGGGTTATAAATGCAAGCCCTGTAGAAAGTAAATATTACACGAACTGCAAAGAGTACTATGATTTTCAAGGTTTTTATCACGATGAGTGTAAAGAGACCAAAGCAAAAATAGAATATAACAATATCGGCCCTAAATCTGATTTTATACAAGAGACAATCAGAGATTTATGGGCTAATAAGCAAGAACCTGAAGTCCAGAAAGAAGATATAAATGAAACTAAAGAGTAAACACTGATATTACTCAAACTCTAAAAACTTAATTATACCTTTGATGTATAAATATTTATATAATTTAATCTTATAAC
>JBLIEY010000029.1:0-21597 GCA_047633475.1 Sulfurimonas sp. | reverse complement strand
ATGACGCATCTGTTCCATATGTTAGTCTATGTAACTTATCTGTAAATATATTCTCTTGGGGTATGAAATTCTTAATGCTCTCGTGAAATACTTTATATTTTCCTTCTAACATTTCTGTCCTTTTAACCCATTAGTGGATCAGTTAATCCTAATGCATACATTCCAATAAGACCTATAATACCGGCAACTAAACAGTAATAAAGAGTAGGAATAATAGTTTTTCTAAGAGTTTCACCCTCTTGGTCTAGTAAGCCAACGGTAGCAGAAGCTGCAACAACATTATGAATAGCTATCATATTTCCGGCCGCTGCTCCAACTGCTTGAAGTGCAACCATAAATGCAGTAGATACTCCTAAGGCGTCAGCAACACCAAATTGGAACTGAGACAACATCATGTTTGAAACAGTGTTACTACCTGCTATAAACGCACCAAGAGCACCAACCATTGGAGCAAATAGAGGAAAGATATCTCCAACTGAAGAAGCTACAAACTCGGCCATTGCTACAGGCATAGAATCAAAACCAGAACTATTTATACCTGAGTTAATTAAAATTCTAACTAATGGAATAGTAAAGACAAGCACAAAACCGGCACCAAGCATTACTTTGCTTGATTCACTTACTGCCTCTTTCATCTCTCTAAAATTCATTCTATGAAAAAAGTAAGTCAATATTACAACAAAAACTAAAATACCACCAGGTAAATAAAGAGGTAATATAGAATAACCTATACCTTCTCCTAAAATATCTTTAAATGGAATAACAAGAGATTTTACAAATGCGTTTGCTTCTGTAGACACTCTAGTGATTACCAATATAATAGCAACCATCAAGTAAGGCAACCATGCTTTTGTTAAAGACATAGGAGCTTTTTCAGTCATTGCATCTAGTTTAAGTTCAAATTTACTTACCCAATGAACTGGCCATTCTTCTTTTGGTGCGAAATCCCAAGTATCTTTTGGAAGTAAAAAACCTTTTTTTGCAGCAAGGACAACAATTGGAAGACCTACTAAAGCCCCTACTAGTGAAGGAAACTCTGCTCCTAAATATACGCCTGTTAGAGCATAAGGAATAGTAAAAGCTAGTCCACCAAATATAGCAAAAGGAAGTATAGATAATCCTTCAAACCATGATTTATTTCTACCAAAAAATTTAGTCATCATCATAATCATAAAAAGAGGAATAAGAGTTCCTGTTATAGCGTGAACAATGGCAACTTCTGAAGTTATAATTTGAAGATATGAATCCCAGCTTGAACCAACAGAACTAAGTGTAGCACCAATACCATCAGAATCAAGACCTTTGTTTACTCCGATAAGGATAGGAGTACCAACAGCACCAAACGATACTGGAGTACTTTGAATCATCATACCAATCATAACTGCAGCCATGGCAGGAAAACCAATAGCAACTAAAAGAGGAGCAGCAATAGCAGCAGGTGTTCCAAAACCAGAAGCACCTTCAATGAATGAACCAAATAACCATGCGATAATAATAACTTGAACTCTTCTATCTGGGCTCACATTATTAAATCCTAGTCTTATAGCAGCAATAGCACCTGAGTGCTTTAAAGTATTTAAAAGTAAAATAGCTCCAAATATAATCCAAAGTACAGCGACTGTAATAAGGAAGCCTTGTATTGATGAAGCAATTACTCTGTTAGTACTTACTCCCCAGACAGAAACTGCGATTGCAGCTGTAACTATAAATACTATTGGCATAGCCTTTTTAGCAGGTAATCTAAAGCCTATTAAAAGAATTGCCGCAACAAAGATTGGTAATGCCGCAAAAAGGGCTTGAAGTCCGATATCCATTTTTTATCCTTTACATTTTATTAACCGAGTATATTCTTTTGATATGATAATCGTATGAAAAAGGAAAAGGATAAGGTAAAGAAATTTATGTTTTAAATATATAGCCAGTATCTACTACAGTTTGAATATAGTCACTATCTAGAATTTTTCTAACTCTTCTGATTAAGCTTCTTATAGATTCTAAGGAGACAAAAGACCCCGCCCAAATATAATTTTCTATTGCTTCATAAGTTACAATTTGATTTTTGTTTATCAGTAGTAAGTTTAATAAAAGTCTTTCTTTTTTTGTAAGTCTAGTATTGTTACCATCAATTGTAATACTGCTATCTTTATAATCAAAGCTACAATTTACGCCAAATTCTATTCTTTTAGCACTTGTTTTACAAAGTTTTTCTATCTTTATTTCTAGCTCATCTATAAAAAATGGCTTTTTTAAATAATCATTACAGCCAAAATCATATGCTTCTTTTATAATATCTAGTTCAACAGTTGCACTTATAATAATGACTGGAACTTCTTTATAATACTCTCGAATCCTTTTAAGTATTTGTATGCCATCTATATTTGGAACATTTATATCTAAAACAAAACAGTTATATCCATCAGATATAGCTTCATATGCATCTTGACCATCAATAAAGCCATCAATTTCATAACCTTTTATCTGCAATCTTTTTATAATAGTGCTATTTAATTTTTTATTATCTTCTAAAAGTAAAATCTTCATTCCTAGTCCTGTGGCTTATCATGTGGCATTTTTATTGTAAATATTACATTTTCATTGTCATTATTTACATATATTTCACCTTGCATTTTATCTTCTACTATTACCTTTGCCATATATAAACCTAATCCAGTACCATTTTTCTTTGTTGTAAAGTAAGGGTCAAAAATAGAATGTATTATACTCTCATCAATTCTACCAGCATTATCAATTATCTCTATCTTACTATATTCATGATGTTGAGAAATATTTATAATAATAGTTCCATCTTCTTTCATCTGAGGCCTATTTTCTATAATCTTATTTTTTGCATTATTAATTATATTTAGTAAAACTTGCTTAAACTCATTTTCATAACCAAAAATTAAAAAACAGCTCTTTGAATCTTCATAATTTACACTCATCTTTATGTTCGAGTAAAATATTTGTTTCTCTATTATCTCAAAAATTTCATCAAAAGAATTTCTTATAGAAAACAAAACTTTTTTCGTAGATGGTTTCAAAAAGTTTCTAAAATCAGATAATGTTTTTGACATATATTTTATTTGAAGCATTGATTCTTGAACAAATTCTTCAATATTGACCTTATCTAATTCATTTAACATTGAAGATGTTTGAATGTCTTGAACCTGTGCAGATAACTCAACTAAAGGCTCATTCCACTGATGCGCAATTGCTGCAACCATATCTCCCATTTCTGCTAGTTTACTTTGTTGAATTATAAACTGCTTTTGTTGTATCCGTTCACTAATATCATCCAAAATACATACTATTCCTCCAACACTACCATCTATATTGGAATAAACAGACTTACTTATAATAAAATATTTCATATGCTCATTTGGAAAGTTTATAGTAAATTCTGATCTATCTGTAGCCTTATTTGCTAGTATTGTTTTATCTATGATACTATTCTTTTGAGCTACTTCAAATGGGAAAAAATCATAAGCTGTTTTACCTATAATAAAATCTTTATCTTTATTTAGAAGTTGACAAAATGCTTCATTACAACCTATAAACTTACCTTCTTTATCTTTATAATAAATTGGATTTGGGAGAGTATTTAACAATACTTTTTCAAATTTTAACTTATTTGAAAGCTCTTTTTGTAGTTTTTTTCTTCTTTGTATATTTTCCCGCATCGCTAAAACTATAGTACTTAAAATTACAATCACTAAAATAGCAATTAAAAAAGATTCCGTATGCTTCTCATAAAAAGCTTTGGGTATATTTATAGTGTAATAATTATCTAGCTCTTTTGATACATTAATTCTAAATTTATTTAGCTCTTTGTAGTCGAATAGATATCTATTTGGAGATTTTTCTAAAATAGGGATTTGAGTAATATTTATATTATTATATAAAATATCTATTGCCATTTTAGATGTAGCTTCGCCTTGAGCTACAGCAGAAGTAAGTAGTCCACCGACTAAACCATAACCCAAATAAAAATCCCAAAGTCCATAAATTGGGACTTTGCTCCTTTCTTTTATCTTTAAAAAACCCTGTTTATATGTAAAATGTTTTCCTGCTTTATCCTTAAAAAGAAGCAAAAATAAGATAACACTATTTCTATCTAAGTTAGCTACTTTTTTTTGAATATCTCTAATATCCATATCATCTATATATTCTATATTCATAGTATCTTTATATTTATCTATGATCGGAATTAAATCATTTCTTATTTCAAGTGCTGTTTTAGATTTATCATTTATAATAACTAATTTTTTTAGTGTTGGATGAAGTTTTTTAATGAGTTGAAAGTTTTTTTCAATATCCACTTGTTCTACTACGCCACTTATGTGATTTTCTATAGCCTTATTTTTCAAAAAAGATTTATTAAAACTATTTACCCCGCAAAACAAAACTGGAGTATTTTCAAATAAACCTTTATAGTTATTTACTATAAATTCATAAGCTGCGTTATCACTTACAATAATAAGATCAAACTTTCTTTTTTTAAATTGTTCTTTGTAAAGATTTTCAAGACTATTTAGATACTCAATATTATTAACTCTTTTAGTGTCCATATATATAGTTGTTAAGTCTATATCTTTATATGTTAAAAATTTGTTTTCTATGGACTTAGTGATATCATCAGTCCATTTATAACCTTTATGATATGAATGCAAAAGTAAAACATCTTTTTGATTAGATGCAAAAACACTAAAAATGAGCAAAAATAAAATTAAAATAATTCTCAACAAATACAATACCTTATCTAGTTTTAGTGATTATACAATTAATCAATAAAAATTACATATCCTGACTTTGGACCATGAGCCCCTATAACTAGCGCTTGTTCTATATCTGCAGTTTTTGATGGACCACTAACAAATGCTCCAAAGCCAGCATCACTAAAGTCAATATTTTCATACGCTTCGTGCATATTGTTTAGTATTTTATTTTTAGGTACAACTATCACAATATTTTGTGCTATAAAATATAAAACTCTGTGTTTGTTTTTTTCATTTTTTATCCAAACTGAACCATTTTCAGCAACTGCAAACTCACCTTTAACTATAGCTAAATCAATATTTTTTAAATCATGTGGATCTGCTATATTTTCATCAAAATTACCCAAAGAGCATCCATCTACATTACAAGAGATAACTTTTTCATCTTTATATAAAGAAAGTATAGTTTTATCCAGATCTTCTTCTTTACATACTAAAGCTTCACCACCCACAGTTTTTATAATTTTGGAAAATTGTTCAAGTTTGTCTTCATAAACGATTCCAATATCTTTGCACTCTGGGCAAGGAGTCTCCGGTATAATATTTGTATTTCTAATTGTATTTAATATATAGTCTCTAGATTTCATCTTTTAACCCTTTTTTGTATAACTCTTTAAAAGAATTTTTTGGCATTTTTGGTAAATCTCTTGTTTGTCCCCAAACATTATACTTACTATAAACAAGTGATTTTGGAAGCAGTGGAACTACTTTTCGTATACTCTTACCAAGAAAATCAAAAATCAATGGACGTTCCATAACCCAAGCAGTTATCTTAAGTGTAATAGTTTTCTGCTTACTTAATAGTCCTAGTTTGTTTAAATCTTGTCTATGATTATAGAGCTGAGAATCTAAATCAATCTTTACTGGACATACGTTCGTGCAAGAGACACATAGTGTACAAGCAAAAGGCAAAGTTTTATTTGCTTTTGGATCTTTAAAGTTACCAAGAGTAGAACCAATTGGTCCAGGTATTACATAACCATAAGAGTGACCACCACTTCTTCTATAAACTGGACAAGTATTCATACAAGCACCGCATCTAATGCAGTTTAGTGCTTTATAGTAATCTTTACTCGCCAAAAATGGAGTTCTTTGGTTATCAACTATAACTACATGCATCTCTCCATCAACTACTGGAGCGTGAAAATGTGAAGTATAAGAAGTTATAGGTTGACCTGTAGCACTACGAGCTAAAAGTCTAGTAAATACTCCTAGATGCCCTAGTTTTGGGATAATTTTCTCTATACCCATACTTGCTATGTGAAGTTTAGGAAGACTTGCTCCCATATCTGCATTACCCTCATTTGTACAAACTACTATTCCACCCGTCTGGGCAATAGCGAAGTTAACACCTGTAAGTCCAGCATCTGCACTTAAGAAGTCTTCTCTAAGACTCTTTCTTGCAGCACGAGTTAAGTAAGTCGGATCGTCATTACCTTTTTCTGTTCCTAATTCTTTATGGAAAGTGTCAGATACATCAGACTTTTTAAGATGAATGGCAGGAAGAACTATATGAGAAGGTGCTTCATTTCTAAGCTGAACAATTCTCTCACCTAAGTCTGTATCAATTACTTCTATTCCTCTTTCTTCAAGGTATGGATTTAAATGGCACTCTTCTGTTAACATAGATTTTGATTTTACTATTTTTTTAACATTGTTTTTTTCTAGAAGTGAATGAACTATTTCATTATGTTCTTGTGCATCTTTTGCCCAGTGAACGATAATTCCTTTGTCTGTTGCATTTTTTTCAAACTCTTCTAGATAAACATCTAACTTAGATAAAGTATGTTGTTTTATTCCTGCTGCAATTTCTCTAAGTTCTTCCCATTCGGGAACACTTTTACTAGCTAGGTCTCTTTTTTCTCTTACAAACCATAAAGCCTTATCGTGCCAATGCATTCTTTCATCATTAGCAACAAACTTTGCAGCTTCTTCTGGGTGATTGCTCATTATATTTTTTCTCCCGCTAAGATTTGAGTTATATGCATAACTTTTATAGGTTTATTATCTCTGTTAATAAGACCTTCCATATGCATAAGACATGACATATCTACACCTGTCATTATCTCAGCACCTGAGTTTATATGATCATTTATTCTATCTTTACCCATCGCAGAAGATATAGCTGGTTCAGTCACACTAAATGTCCCACCAAAACCACAGCATTCATCTTCTCTTTGAAGTCCCACAAGTTCTATACCTTTTACTTTTTTGAGTAAGTTTTTTAGTTTAGAGTAATATGGTTTATTTAGTTCAGTAGGAGTTGCAAGTAATAAACTTCTATGGGAATGACACGAGTTATGAACCCCTACTTTATGAGGGAATTCAACGTTAAACTCTTGAACATCGATGATATCATGTAAAAATTCGCATATTTCATAGATAGAACTTTTAACTTTATTATAGTCTGCATCATTATTAAAAAATGGAGCATAATGTTCTTTAACCATAATTACACAAGAGCCTGTTGGAGCAACTATATAATCATACTTTTTAAATATGTCTACAAATTTATGAGCTAAATTTTCAACATCGTTTGAGCATCCAGAATTTGCCATTGCTTGTCCACAACAAGTCTGTTCTAATGGATAATCTACTTCTACTTCAACATCTAAATTTAAATTTTTTAAAATCTTCAATGTACTTGCACATGCTTCTGGATACAACTCATTCATAAAACAAGGAATAAATAAACCTATTTTCATCTAACACTCCAAACAATATTATTTTACTAATTATACGCAAAGGATATTAGATTTGTATGATATAAGATAAAATTATTGGATATGCGTGCAAATATTCGATATTTACCATTAGTATAAAGAGTATTTTTACTTAAGCCTACTTTGATAAAATATTGTTTATTGTATTTGAGCATAATTTAGTAGTTCTTAAAAGGGAAATTTAAATGACATTAGTTACAGGTGGAGCAGGATATGTAGGCTCTCATATACTTATAACATTACATGAAGCCAAATATAATTTTGTAGTATATGATAATCTTTGTAATTCTTCACAAGAGCCACTAAAAAGAATTGAAAAAATCATAGGGAAAAATATTAAATTTGAACAAGGTGATTTAAGAGATAAAATTGCTTTACAAAATATGTTTAAAAAATATGAAATAACTTCAGTTATCCACTGCGGAGGACTTAAAGATGCAGGTGAATCAGTCTCTAAAGCATTAGAATATTTTACTAATAACCTAAAGGGAACTTTAGTACTACTTGAAGTAATGAAAGAGTATGCTTGTAAAAAAATAATATTTAGTTCATCAGCTGCAGTATATGGTACTCCAATAGCTAGCCCTATAAAAGAAAACTTTGAAGTAAGTCCAATTACTCCTTATGCTAGAACAAAACTTTTTATAGAAGAGATGCTCAGAGACATTTATACAAGTGACAATCAATTTAAAATAATAATATTGAGATATTTCAATCCCGTAGGTGCTCATAAAAGTGGAACTATCGGTGAATGCCCGAGCACCATACCAAGTAACCTAATGCCATTGATATCTCAAACAGCTATAGGTAAAAGAGAGTTTTTAAATGTATTTGGAGCAGATTACAATACACAAGATGGAACATGTATCAGAGACTATATTCATGTAGTTGATTTATCTCTTGCACATGTAAAAGCATTACAAATAATATCTAATATAAAAGAAGTACTTACTATAAACCTAGGGACAGGAAAAGGGTATTCCGTACTAGAAATGATTAAAGCTTATGAGAAAGCATCTGGCTTGAAAATACCATATAAAATAGCAGAGCGAAGAGTTGGAGATGTTGCCGAATGTTTTGCAGACACTAAGTTTGCTAAAGAAATATTAAATTGGGAAACTACAAAAACTATAGATGATATGTGTAGTGACACTTGGAGATGGCAATTTAATAACCCAAATGGATATGAAAAATCATAATTAGTTAAATGTAATTTATATGCCCAATAGCATCTACTGCATCAGGCATTAGATTTTTAACTCCCTGCTTCTTCCCTCGCCTCTTGTTCATCAATATAATCACAATAAGGTGTATTGTCTTTACAAAAATTAGAGCTATAGTCCCCACGATGTTTTTCATGATTTGCAAAATTAAACGATACAAACTTCCAATTAATGAGTTTGTACCAATTTTCCAGATAATCAGCACGTGCATTTTTATAATCTAGATAATAAGCATGTTCCCAGACATCACAAACCATTAATGGAACCAAACCAGAATCTAGAACAATAGGATTCCCTGCATTAGACGTACTAATAATACTCAAGTTAGCATTATCATCAATGCATAACCAAATCCAACCAGAACCAAATAAAGAAAGCCCTTTTTCAATAAAAGCTTTTTTAAACTCAGCTATTGAACCAAACTGAGAAATAATAATAGAATCAAGTGCCAATGATGGAACGGTCTCATTAGGTGATAAATTTAACCAAAAGAAATCGTGATTGTAAACTTGTGCAGCATTGTTAAAAATGGCACCATCAGCATGTTTTATAATTTCAATCAAACTTTTTGATTCAAATTCCGTACCTAAAATCAAAGTATTCAATTTAGATACATAACCCGCATGATGTTTATCATGATGATATTGTAATGTTTCAGTAGACATCATACTCCCTAAGGCATTATATGCATAAGGTAATTTCATTAATTCATGTTTCATAATAGTCTTTCTCCTTTAATAATATACTATAACTCAATCAAATAAAATAGCACTTAAAATAATAAAGTAAAAAGGAGTATAGAATACAAAACTACTCTTTCATATAAAATTCTAACCTTTGAAAAAGTCCATCCCATGTTTTGTTGATAAGTTTTTTATCTATAGCTTGTAAATCTAGTTTTTCATACCTTAAAACAGCTTCTATCTGCATTTCTAGTGCTAGTTTTATATCTTCTTCGAACCCTTTGACTGCATAGTCTTTTGGAATATCTATAGTGTGCATATGAGGTAAGTCTACATAAGATATTGCATTAAGCTCTTCAAATTCTTTACCGAGAAATTCACTAAGTCCTGGAAGTTTTGTTGAAATTACTCTCGTACCACAGGCTAAAGCTTGAACAACAACTAGAGGTAATCCTTCAAAAAATGAAGGTAAGATAAATATATGAGAATCATAAAAACTTTGTAAAAGCTCGGTTTGTTCAACAAAACCTAAAGCATTAACATTTGAGTTCATGCTTTTTATAGTTTTTTGTATATCATCACTCTCCTCGCCAACTCCTCCACCTATAAGTGTTAAAGATATATGCTCTTTGCCATACTCCAAAGCCTCAAAAGCCTTTAATAGATGCTGCACACCTTTTGCTTTACTTATTTTTCCAACATAAAGTATTTGAACATGAGGTACTTTAGGCTTTTGTGTTTGAAAAAAAATACTTGGATCATAACCAGTTCCACTCACAACAACTTGGCTCTCTTTAAAGCCATATTTCTGGATAATAGTTTCTTTTTGTACGTCATTTAAAGCAAAGGCATAATCACACTTCGTTATGTTTTTTTTAACAATATTAAAAAGATTTGGGGAGAGTTCTATTTGTCTTAAATCAGTTCCATGACAAAGACATAAAACTTTTAGATCAGGATATAACTCTTTTATAAAAGAGCTCATAAGCCAAAGATGATTTGAAATAACTACATCAGGTTTAAATTTTTCAACTGCTTCTTTTATCTTAGATGCAAAAGCTTTTTTATAAGCTACATACATCTCTTCAGTTAAATCACTATATTTTGTTGTGTTGTAAGGCATAACATCACTCATTCCCACAACAGGGAAAGGAAGCTCTGGACTTTCAAAGTGTAGAGGAAAGAAGTTTTCTTCTTTTAGGTTCTTAACATTCATCTCTTTTTGAGACAAAGGTACACCAGCAAGTACAGCTTGTTCATATCCTTGCTTATCTCCGGCTACAAAAAGTTCTTGTAAAAAAATTCCACTACCAGTTCTCCCAGGTCTTTGAGCTAAAGCGTGCAATATTCTCATGATTTTCCTAATTTTTTTTTATTATACAAAAATTAATGTTATATATAATAAAAAATATAAATTCATTACTTTAAGAACAGTTTAAAAAAAAATTATAACTATTTATGATGTTTTAATATTAATTTATGCTTTGCTTTGCAATAATTGTATCGATTTGTAAATATAGTAATTTAAATTATAATAATTAGATTTTATAAATTTGATTTTATAATAATTATGATTTATGCAAATATTTAAGGGGAACGAATGGAATATTTTGATTTTGGCATCAATTTAGCTTTTGTACTTATGATACTTAGTACACTTGCTAGTGTAGCCTATGGGCTTATTAACTGGAACAAAGACGGGTATGTAAAACCACCTGAGTATGTTAAAGATTGGAATAAAACGGAAAAAGAAATTGAGGATGAATTGTAATGGGTATTTTTGAAAACATAATAATCATTCTTTATCTAGCTGTTTTAGGTTACTTAGGTTTTAGGGGTTATAAGCAAACTAAAAACACAACAGATTATCTAGTTGCAGGTAGGGATACTCATCCCTTTATAATGGCACTTAGTTATGGAGCTACTTTTATCTCGACAGCTGCTATTGTAGGTTTTGGTGGGGTTGCTGCTTGGCTTGGTAACTCTTTACTTTGGCTTACAGTATTTAATATTTTTATAGGTATTTTTGTAGCCTTTGTATTTTTGGGAAATCCTACAAGAAAAATGGGTTATCGTTTAAATGCTCATACTTTCCCGGAACTTCTTGCAAAAAGATTTGACTCAAAGTTCATCCAAATCTTTGGAGCTATGATTATTTTGCTTTTTATGCCACTCTATGCGACTGCTGTTCTTATAGGTGGTACTCATTTTATTGCTCTTTACTTTGGAACTGACTATCATATGTCACTTATGGTTTTTTCCATAATTATTACTGCCTATGTTATTGCAGGTGGACTCAAAGGTGTAATGCTCACAGATGCACTCCAAGGAAGCATCATGTTTATAGCGATGCTGATTCTACTTGTGGTTACTTTTGACTCACTTGGAGGTGTAGATGCAGCATTTTCCAAACTAGACCATGTTTGGCAGGTTACTGTAATTGATCATCTAGCATCTACAAACATTAAAGATTTAACACCTGGTTCACCTGACTTTATGATGAAACTTTCACTTCTATGGGGCTTTGAAGGTTGGAATTCAATGCCGCAGTTTCTAAGCAAGGGTTGGTTGTTTGTAATCACTACTATTACTATGGGTGTTGGTATCGGTGTTCTTGCACAACCACAACTTATAGTAAGATTTATGACAGTTAAGAGCAAACAAGAGTTAAACCGTGCAGTTTTAATCGGTTCAATCTTTATAGTTGTTATGACAGGTATTATCTTTATCGTTGGAGCACTTTCAAATGCTTGGTACTATGAGTTTAACGAAGGTAAAAATGCACTTCAAAGTGCTGGTTCTATAGGTCAAGTAATACCTCATTTTATAAATACAGCAATGCCAAAATGGTTTGCATTTGTATTCTTGTTCGCACTTATTTCTGCTGCGATGAGTACACTTTCATCTCAGTTTCACACAATGGGAACTGCAGTTGGACGTGACTTGTTTGAGCAAATAAGTACAAAAAAACACAACTCTATTACTGTAACTAGACTAGGTGTTGTGCTTATGATTATTTTCTCCGTAAGTCTTGCTTATGCTTTTGATAAACAACCAGCAATTATTGCACGCTCAACAGCAATCTTTTTTGCTCTTTGTGCAAGTATATTTTTACCAAGTTTTATTGGTGGACTGTTTTTCAAAGGAATTACAAAGGCTGGAGCTATTTCTTCTATGATAGTAGGACTCTTAGTCTCTAGTTTTTGGCTTTTATTTGTTCACTTTAAAGAAGCAAAATCTTTAGGTGTATGTAAAGCTATGTTTGGTAGAGACTCACTTTTAAGTGGTGATATTATATTCGTAGATGCTCTTATGATTGCACTACCTTTATCTATTATTACAGTTATAGTTGTTTCTTTAATAACTAAAAAAATGGATGCAAAGCATCTTGACAAATGTTTCAATGACAGAGGAGAAACAATATGAAAAAATTAAGTTTAGTTCTAGCAACAATTTTATGTGCTAGTATCAATATATCGGCAGACACAGTACAAGAAGCTTTTAGCGAAGGTACAGTAAGTGGTGAGTTAAAATCTTTTTATATTAACCGTACTTTTGATGGTGTTTCAACAACTCATCGAGATGCTCTATCTGTTGGTGGAAACTTACACTATAACACTGCAAAGTATTATGGTTTTGATGTTGGTGCTACTTTTTATACGGCAAACAAAGTTGATGGAAAATCAGACAATAGTGCGGAGAATGATCCTTCTCTTGTTAATGGAGATGGTGATGGTTACTCTGTTTTAGGAGAAGCTTACATAGGCTACGAAGCTGGTAAGACTTCGGTTAGACTTGGTCAACAAAGCATAAACACTCCATTCGCAGCTGCAAATAACTTTAGAATGTTGCCAAATACTTTTGAGGGAATAGTTGTAAAAAATAGTGATGTAACTGATACTAAATTTGAGTTAGGTCACATTACAAGAGTTCAAACAAATAGTTTTGCTAATTCAACCATAACAGATAGTACTTTAGATAATTCAGATGGTTCTAGATCAAGACTTGGTTTATTATATGGTTTTGGACCAGGGAATAAAATAGGTGAATTTGCAACTATTGCAAATACTTACCTAGGTTCTGACAATAGTGAAACAACAGCTGGTATGACTTATCTAAATGTCAAGTACACTGGAGTTAAAGATTTTACATTCTCTATTTGGGATCAATATATTCATGACATTATGAACATAGTAGTAGCTAAAGCAAGCTATAAAGGTAAACTAGGTGATGTAAAAACCTTTGCATCTGTATTTTACACAAAACAAAATAGCGTTGGAGATAATCTTCTAGGCAAAGCTTTTAACACAGGAAGTGGCGATGAGGATGTAGATGCAACTCAATATGGAGCCATGATAAAAGCTTCACTAGACAATGGTTTTGGAATTGACTTACGCTATGTGAATACTCTGGCTTCTAAAGATAGTGTTCTTGATGGTGGAATTGTAAATGCACTTGGTGGAGCAAATCCTTTTATTATCTCTCAAGGAGCCCTTCATGCCAACTTTGGAGATACATCATCATATATGGCAGGAGTAAACTATCAACTAAAACCTCTAACTGGTCTTGATATACTTGCTGTAGTTAATTATTTTGAATATGATGTAGGTGAGTATAATGGCTATCAAAGTGGTTATGCGTGGACTACAAAAGAGGTTGATTTAGACTTGATTTACACTGTTACAAAAGAGTTTAAACTTCGTGCTCGTGCTAATTTTCCAAGAGATTGGTTTGACTTAGGTGGTACAACTCAATTGAGTTTTGACGAGTATCGTTTAATAGCGTACTATAAATTTTAGTAATTCTCAATAATTGTATATATTAGCTTTTATTTAAGCAAAAATTATATAATTATTGTGTAAATTATGATTAAGAAATCTTCTGTAAATAAATAATTATAAATAGGTGAATTTTATGAAACAAACATTAATGGGAAACGCTGCAATTGCTTGGGGACTGATTCATGCAAATGTTGATATGGTTAGTGGATATCCAGGAACACCATCTAGTGAAATACTAACTCAAGTTCAAAATATTAAACATAAACTCAACTTAGACATCTACGCTGAGTGGGGAACTAACGAGAAAGTTGGTTTTGAAGTAGCTTATGCAGGTGCAATTGCAGGTAAACGTACTTGTGCGACTATGAAACAAGTTGGACTAAATGTTGCGAGTGATGCACTTATGAGTGCTTCATACATTGGAAATCTTGGAGGTATGCTTCTTATCGCTGCTGATGATCCTGGTTTTCACTCTTCTCAAACTGAGCAAGATAGCCGTGTATTTGCAAAATTTGCTCGTATTCCTGTTTTGGACCCTGCAACTCCTCAAGATGCTTATGACCTTACAAAATACGGTATTGAACTTTCAGAAAAATTCCAAATCCCGGTTATGCTTCGCCCTGTTATGCGTGTATGTCATGCTCGTGAAATTATTGAAATGGATGAAGAGACTAACTTCACTCCAAACAAAGGTCTTTTCCAGCGTGATATTCCACGCTGGGGTGCTGTTCCTAGAAAAGATAGATTTCCTCAGGGTAAAGCGCAGTTAAATCGCATCGAAGTTATAAAAGAATACAACTGGGAGCATCTACTAAAATCTGAATTTGATAAGTGTGAAGGTAAAAAGACTCTTATTATTGCAGGTGGAACAGGTTATGGTTTTGCAAAAGAAACATTAAATGACCTTAACTTAGAAGCTGATATTGTAAAAGTACTTATGCCTTACCCTCTTCCGGTTGATGAAATGAGAGATAGGTTTAAATCTTATGAAAAAGTTTTAGTTGTTGAAGAGCCATATCCATGTATAGAAGAACAAATAGCATCTCCTAATGTATATGGAAAAAATACAAATAGTATCCATCAAATCGATGAAATGAGTAAAGAAGAACTCTTAAAAGCATTCCAAAACATTGGTCTTTATGATGGTCAAAACATTTATGCATCTCATCCTTCACTAGACTTTGAAGTAGAAGCAAGACCACCAGCTCTATGTCCTGGTTGTCCTCACCGTGATGTTTATTATGCCATTACTAAAGTCTTTAAAAAGAAAAAAGCCATCTATCCATCTGATATTGGATGTTATACACTAGCTTTAGCTCAAGGGGCAATTGACAGCATCTTATGTATGGGTGCAAGTGTGTCTATGGCTAGTGGATTTTCTATTAGTGATCCTGATAAAACAGTAGTTGCAACTATTGGAGATGGAACATTTTTTCACTCTGGAATCCCTCCCCTTTTAAATGCAATTTATCAAGACCATAAGTTTATACTTGTAGTCCTTGACAATTCTACTACAGCTATGACTGGTCGTCAAACTACACCAGCAAGAGTAAAGAAAAGTATCGACATCAAAAAAATTGTTGAAGGTATGGGAATTGACTGTATGGAACATCAGTACTCATATGAGATGCAAGACAATATAGATTTCTTTAAAAAAGTAAAAGAAGTTCATACAACTGCTACTGGACCTACCGTTGTAGTTGTAAGAGAGTTTTGTATTTTAGACAGAGAAAGAGCCCCTGAGTTTATTCCAGGAATCTTTGCTAAAGTTGACCCAGAACTTTGTGTAGCATGTGATCAATGTACTACAGTATATAAGTGTCCTCCAATGAAATATAATGATGATGGAGTTATTGAAATAGATCCTTTTCTTTGTGCAGGTTGTGGTGGATGTATGGATGTAGTTTGTCCAACAGATGCTTTCAAGCAAGATTTTGATTACTTAAAGAGAGGTAACTAGAATGAAATATCAAATCGTAATAGCAGGTTTCGGTGGGCAAGGAGTTGTTTTTCTCGTAAAAGTATTAGCTATTTGTGCTGGTAATCGTAAGGTTCCTTTTTTGGGAACTGAAAATCATGGTATGAGTCAACGAGGCGGTTCAGTTTCTTGTGATATAAAGATTGGTGACTTTACAAATCCAGTTATTGATAAGAATCAGGCTGATCTCATGATTGCACTTGATAAAAATGAAGGTCTAAGAAACCTTAGCTTTTTAAAAGTAATAGGAACATTAGTGACAAATGCAAGAGATAAAGACGAGTATCCAGAACTTCCGTTTGAAGGTTTTGCTAAAGTAGATGCATTTCAAAAAGCTGAAGATGGAGAGTTTCCTATTCAAGGTTTAAATGTATATATGCTTGGGTTTGCACTTGTAAATGACAAAAACTTTCCCTTTAGTATACAAGAAGTAAAAGATGCCATCACTCAGATGAATATAAAAGTTGCACCTCAAAATCTTGTAATTCTAGACCAAGCTATGAAAGATGCACAGGAGTTAAAATAATGTGGAATAAAATCGAAGGTGAGTCTAGAGAAATAATATCTCAAACTCAACTTGCAAGACTTCAAGATACAGTAACAAGAGTTTATGAACTTACTTCTTTTTATAAAGATAAATTCGATGAATTAGGAATTAGCCCTAAAGATATAACTTGTTTACAAGACATACAAAAACTTCCATTTACAAAAAAACAAAACTTGAGAGACCACTATCCTTTTGGACTTTTTACTGTTCCAATGAGTGAAGTTGTTAGAGTACATAGTTCAAGCGGAACTACAGGTAAACCAACTGTTGTTGGATATACAAAATCTGATATGGATGTTTGGAATGAAGTTATGGCTAGAGTTTACACTATGGCTGGAGCTACTTCTAAAGATGTTGTACACAACGCTTATGGATATGGTCTTTTTACCGGTGGACTTGGTTTTCACAATGGGGCTGAGACTATTGGAGCAACAACTATCCCAGCAAGTAGTGGTTTTACAGATAGACAAGTTATGCTTATGAAAGACTTCAATGCAACTATCTTGGCATCTACTCCATCTTTTGCTCTTCACATGTATGAGTCTGCTAAAAAAACAGGTAATGACTACCTAAAAAACTTCAAACTTAAAGCTGGAGTATTTGGAGCTGAACCTACAAGTGATGGATTAAAAGAAGAAGTTTCTCGTGTTTGGGGAATTGACTATCACGAAGTTTATGGACTAAGTGAAATCATCGGGCCCGGTGTTAGTTCAAACTGTAAACATTCTAAACTTCTTCACATAAATGAAGATCATTTTTATCCTGAGATTATAGACCATAAAACTGGAAAAGTCTTACCAGATGGTGAGCGTGGTGAGTTAGTTATAACTTCACTTACAAAACAAGCTCTTCCTATTATCCGTTACTGTACGGGAGATATAACCTCTTTACATCGTGAGCCATGTGCTTGTGGTAGAACCTTAGTCCGTATGGAGAGCATCGTAGGTCGCGTAGATGATATGCTCATCGTTAATGGAGTAAATATATATCCTTCTCAAGTTGAACATGTAATAGCAAATACTGATGGTGT
The DNA here is from genome assembly GCA_047633475.1 of Sulfurimonas sp. Taxonomy (GTDB): domain Bacteria; phylum Campylobacterota; class Campylobacteria; order Campylobacterales; family Sulfurimonadaceae; genus Sulfurimonas. The sequence goes on along the minus strand of JBLIEY010000029.1, from coordinate 3,857 downwards.
TACACTAAACTACCAAATTATCGCAGATAAAAAAGGTCATCTAGATAAGTTAGATATATTAGTAGAAGTTAGTGAAGAAGTTCTAAGTGACTCCGTTGGGGAAATGGAAAAAATCAAAAAAGACATACAACATTCACTTGCTAACAATCTTTACATAAATGCAAATGTAAAACTAGTTGAGCCTCGTACTATCGAGAGAAGTATGGGAAAAGCGGTTAGAGTTGTGGACAAAAGGAAATAGAATGTCAAAAATTTTAAAACAGTTATCAATATTTGTAGAAAATAAAAAAGGTGAGTTAAGTGATATAACTACACTTCTTGCCTTAAATAATGTTTCAATTAACTCTATAAATCTAGCGGATGCCAGTGATTTTGGTATACTAAGATTAATAGTAAATGACAATAACAAAGCAAAATCAATCTTAGATGAAGCTGGTTTTTCAGCTCGTTTTACTGATGTATTTGCAGTTGAAATAAGTGACCACGTTGGTAGCTTTAACTCGGTTATAAAAACACTTGCAAAAGAAAACATAAACATAGAGTATACTTACACTTTATCAAATGCTCAGATAGGTGCGTTTATATTTAAAGTATCTGATAAAGAGCTTTCTCGCGCAATAAAAACACTAGAATCTGAGGGAATTAATTTACTTAATAATATTTAATAAGGCCTAGAATTATGAACGCTCAAGAAATTGACAAACAAGACATAGATTTTTTAAAATTCATCGGGGGAGAAGTTCTCGATCTTGGTGAAGGATATGCTCAACTTGGGTTTGATGTAGAGCCTCATCATAAACAACACTTTGGTGTAGTCCACGGTGGAGCAATTGCGACTTTAGCTGACCATTGTGGATGGTACGCTGCTGTTTCTGTCCTTGATAAAGGTTTTAGCGCTGTAACCATTGAGATAAAAATCAACTATCTTAAACCTGCTAGAGATGAAGTTTTAAAAGCAGAAGCGAGAGTTGTAAATCAATCAAAAAGAAGTATATTTACAACTATAGAGATTTTTTCAAAAGACACTTTAGTCGCATATGCAACTGGAACTTACCACGTTTTAGATGAGTCAAAGGCACTAAAAAATGCTAAATAATAGAGAGATAAGTGCTAGGTTTGAAGTTCAAATAAACACTCTTTATAATTGGCAAAAAAGCAAACCTAAACTTTACACTTACCTTCAAAATGCTGACTATAATAAAGAACGAAATGATGAGATAAATGTACTACTTGCTTACTATGCAAAGTCCATAAACAAAGATTTCAGTGTAGAAGAAATTCATTACATCATAAATTCTGACATTAACCCACACACTATAGAAGATATAGAAAACTTACATAAAATATTTATAACAATAGAAGCAAAAAATTTATCTATAAAAAGTGATTTTTTACTTAAAATATATGATAAATTTCATACTATGAATATTATAGAAAAGTATATATTTTACAAAAAAGTCTTCAGAATTAGAGATAAAGAAAATTCTTATTCAAAAGAAAAAATAGAAAAACACTTTAAAGAATATCTAAAACAATCTTAATAGTTTTTCGATATAATTGCGCATTATTATTAAGGGACAAAAAAATGAATATAGTAACAGGATCTTCAACCGCACTAATAACTCCATTTAAAAATGGAAAACTTGATGAGCAGGCTTATGCTGCACTAATACAAAGACAAATCAACAATGGCATAGATGCTGTATGTCCAGTTGGAACTACTGGTGAGAGTGCAACTCTTACTGTTGATGAAGACATCAGATGCATGGAAATTGCAGTTGAAGTTTGTAAAGGTACAAACACTAAAGTACTTGCTGGTGCAGGAAGTAACTCAACAGCAGAAGCTATAAATACTGCTATTCGTGCACAGAACTGTGGTGTAGATGCTATTTTTTCTGTAAGCCCTTATTACAACAAACCATCTCAAGAAGGTCTATACCAACACTATAAAACTATTGCTGATTCTGTAAGTGAACTTCCATTTATGCTTTACAATGTTCCAGGCCGTACTTCCGTCGATATCTCAGCGGACACTACAATTCGTCTTTTTAATGACTGTAAAAATATCTATGGGGTTAAAGAAGCTACAGGAAGTCTTGAGCGTACAGTTGAGCTTCTTTCTCGTTGTCCTGAACTTAAAGTTTTTTCAGGTGATGACGCGATTGATTATCCTATGCTTGCAAATGGTGCAGCTGGGATTACATCTGTAACTTCAAACCTTATGCCTGATTTAAAATCAGAGTTAGTAAGACTCGCTTTAGCTGGTGATTTTGCTGGAGCGAAAGCTATCAACGACAAGCTTTATCCACTAAACTCAGTAATGTTTTGTGAGTCAAATCCTGTACCAATAAAAGCGGCTATGTATATTGCTGGTCTTATTGACACTTTAGAATATAGACTTCCACTTGTTTCTCCAAGTCTTGAAAATATGAAAAAGATTGAAGAAGTAATGAAAAATTATGATATCAAAGGACTCTAATATGACAGAGAAAACTATGCAAGGAAGAACTCTATTTATTAGTGGTGGAACTCGCGGTATTGGTAAAGCTATGGTTTATGCCTTTGCAGCAAAAGGTTGTGATGTAGCATTTACTTATGCATCTAGTGCGGATACAGCAGTTGAAATAATTACTGATATCCAAAGTAAGTATGGAATCAAAGCTCGTGCTTATAAACTAAATATACTAGAACCTCTAACTTATAAAGAGGTATATAAAGAGTTTGACGAAGACTTCGACAGACTTGACTATTTTATATCAAATGCTATTATCTCCGGTCGTGCTGTTGTTGGTGGATTCGCTCCATTTATGAGACTTAAGCCAAAAGGTTTAGGCAATATTTATACTGCTACTGTAGAAGCTTTTGTAGTTGGTGCTCAAGAAGCGGCAAAAAGAATGGAGAAAGTTGGTGGTGGAAGCATTATTTCAATGAGTTCAACTGGAAATCTTGTTTACACTCCAAACTACTCTGGACATGGGACAAACAAAGCTGCAGTTGAGACTATGGTTCGTTATGCTGCTGCTGAACTTGGTGAGAAAAATATTCGTGTTAATGCTGTAAGTGGTGGTCCAATAGACACAGACGCACTAAAAGCATTCCCCAATTATGAAGAAGTTAAAGCAGAAGTTGTAAAACGTTCTCCACTAAGTCGTATGGGAAATGCAACAGACCTTACAGGTGCTTGTATTTTCTTATGTGAAAATGCATCTTCATGGTTAACTGGACAAACTATTGTTGTAGACGGCGGTACATCTTTTCAATAAGTAACAAACTTAAGGAAATAAAATGAGTGTTTTATTAGAGTTTAGTATGTTCCCTATTTCTGATGATGGCAGAGAAGGCTCTTCTGTTTCTGCTAGAGTTAGTAAAATCATAGACGTCATAGATAAATCTGGAGTTTCATACCAACTCACACCTATGGGTACTGTAGTTGAAACTGACACAATGAAAGAAGCACTCACAATAATAGAGTTGGCATATGAGCAGTTGAGTGACTGTGAAAGAGTATACTCATCTCTAAAATTTGATATTCGTAAAAATACAAGAAATAGACTTCAAACTAAAATAGCATCTGTTGAAAAAGTATTAAATAGAAAAGTAAACCACTAAAAATCTTTCACTTATACAAAATATAACTTTCATTAATGTAGTACTTGTTGTTTGGATTGGCGCATTAATAAGTAGATACTCTTAGTAAAATAGGGCAATTTCACAAAAGAAGTATCTATAAGGAGTTGACGACTAACAATTTTAAAAGGAGGAAGCAATCAATAAGTTTATGGGTAGTAAACAAAATCTTTTGCATATATGTTAAATCAAAGTAAGTATAACTAATTTAACTTTTGGGTATTAGTCCA